>JANPNF010000001.1:0-10681 GCA_031427315.1 Burkholderiales bacterium
CCCGTTCCGGGTCGTCGAGAACTACCAGATCAAGCGCGACATCCTGACCTTCCTGCAGAACTCGGTGCGTGAGCCGAAGCTGCAGTACGAAGACATGAAGGTCAAGCTGTTCGCCTGCCTGCGCATCAAGCAGCGCATCGAGGAAACCATCCGCACAGATGGCCCGGAGTCGCTGATCTCCACCTTGCGGCTGTCGATGGAAAACGTGCGGGCCGAGGTGAAGCGCCGCATCAGCGAGTGGCCCGACATGACGGTGCGCACCTACATCATCCAGGACTCGACGCTGCGCGAGAACTGCGTGGTGAAGATCAACTGCAAGCTGACCAAGACCGGCGACCGGCTGATCTTCGACTTCCGCGGCTCCAGCCCCGAATTCACCAACCGCGCCACCAACACCATCCTCGCTGGCCTGAAAGGCATGCTGTCGCAAGTGTTCCTGTGCTACGTGTGGCCCGACTTGCCGCGTAGCCAGGCGGCGTTCTCACCGATCGAGGTGATCACCGACCCGAACTCGATCATCAACTCCTCGTACGACGCGCCCAACTCGCAAAGCCTGATGTCGATCTTCACCGGCTTCGCGGCCGGCCAGCACGCGGTGGCGAAGTTCCTGTACGCCTGCCCGGAGAAGTACACCAAGGTCCACGCGCCGACCTTCAACATGATCAACACCTTCATCTGGGGCGGCGTCAGCCAACACGGTGAAATCCTCGGCAACCTGTGCGCCGACCTGAACGGCATGGGCGGCGGCGCGCGCGCCGACATGGATGGCGAGCATGCACTGGCGCCGATCTTCGCAACGATGGCCGACATCGGCGAGCAGGAGATCAACGAGGAAGATGTGCCGTTCTTGCAACTGGTGTCAAAGAAGATGACGATGGACGCTGTCGCGCCCGGCAAGTACCGCGGCGGGCAGGGCTACACGATGATGGTGGCCACCAAGGACAGCGAGCAGTGGGGCTTCATGACGGTGTGCCAGGGCGCCAAGATCCCGCCGATTCAGGGCCTGTTCGGTGGCTACGCCTGCGGCGCGTACCCGCTGTGCAAGGTCAAGGGCGTCGATGTCTACGAGGTGATGCTGAACCAGCCCGAGAAGTTCAAGCACTCAATCGCCGAGATCATGAACGAGCGGCCGTTCGAGGGTGCTACCTACACCACCCACCACATGGGCATGGGCTTCGAGATCTCGAAGCGTGGCGAGCTGTTCATGATTTCGCAAGGCGCGGGTGCCGGCTATGGCGACCTGCTGGAACGCGACCCGGCGGCGGTGGTGCGCGACATCGAGGAAGGGTTGATGTCGCAAGGCGTTGCCGCTCGGCTGTACAAGGTGCAATTCGATTCAGTCACCTTGGCCATCGACCCTGCGGCCACCAACGCCCTGCGTACCGCCGAACGCAAAGCCCGCATCGCGCGCGGCGTGCCGTTCAAAGAGTTCGTTAAAACCTGGAACAAGCCGAAGCCGCCGTCGCTGTTCCAGTTCTTCGGTTGCTGGGGTGACGATGTGGGCACGTTGTACCTGGGTAGCCCGGACATCACTCGCGACGCCGACAAGCCGAAGCCCAACTACATGCGCAATCCGAAAGACGTGCGCATCGAGGAACTGGAAGCACGGCTCGCTGCGCTGGGGGCCTTGAAGGAAGAAAAGCAGTGACCGGACCGTTCGCTGAACGTCTGCCCGATGCGGCAGGCAAGGGCTCTATTCGCGTTTGGCTGAAGTCATCGGCCTACACCCGGCGCCTGCTGCTGAGCGAGGCCGGTGACCCGTGGGTCTCCGGCGCCCACTATCTGGCTTACTTCTCTCAGGCTCATGGGCTGCTGAAGCCCGATGTGGCGGTGCTGGAAGTCGGCGAGTTGTACGACTCGTGGCATGCCGCGCACCCCGGCGAGCTGGCCGCGTCGCTCGGCAATCGCCGCAAGCCAGCGACTGCTTTGCGCAAGCTTCTCGAAGCCGAGGCGCCCCGCAACGTGCTGGCCGAAGTGGTCGAAGCGGTGCTGGCCCAACTGCGTGGCCAGACACCACTGGTGTTGTCGATGCCATCGCCACGCCGCTGGATGAACCACGCGAACCAGTTGACCGGCAGCACCGACATCGCGCTCAGCGCCGACGATGCCGAAGACGCGGCGATGTACCTGGCCGACCTGATGCGCAGCGTGTCGGCCTTCCCCGCTGTCGGGCGTGCTGCTGGAAGAAGCGCGCGACGACGCGAACTTCAATGCGCTGGACCTGACGCGCTACACCTCGATCGTCAACGTCGTGCGCCACTACCGCTGGTCGCTGGCCCTGCGTCTGCCCAACAGCGCGGCGCCGCCGCCCGAGGCCTTGGCGCATTTCGATGCGGTGATCTCGCCTGCAATTGACTCGGCGAGTGCCGTGGCGCTGGGCCGCGACATTAGCGCGGCATTTGCCACTGGCGCCGCCATCGCGCCGCTGAGCGGCCGGCAGTTCTACTTCGCCGAGATCGATCCTGTCCTGCGTCCGGAATCGGTGCTCGAGGCCCTGGCCCGTTTGCGCGGTGGCTGAGTCCGCGCGTGCGCCGGTGGACCGGATTCCGGTCAACCTGCTCACCGGATTTCTGGGCGCGGGCAAGACCACGCTGCTGAACCACTGGGTGCATCTGCCGTCGATGGCGGGTGTGGCGGTGCTCGTCAATGAGTTCGGCGAGGTCGGCATCGACCACCACCTGATCGACACCGTCGACGAGCAGACGGTGCTGCTCGATTCCGGTTGCCTGTGCTGCGCGATGCAGGGCGACCTGATCGGCGCGCTGAAGAACCTGGCGCTGCGCGCCTCGCGGCGCGACATTGCGCCCGTTACCCGCGTCATCATCGAAACCTCCGGTCTGGCCGATCCGGTGCCGGTGCTCTACACGCTGATGGAAGACAGCTTCGTTGCGGCGCGCTATGCCTGCGACGGCGTTGCCGCGGTGGTGTCGGCCACCCATGGGCTGGATCAGCTGAGTGATTTTTCTGAAGCAACCCGACAGGTCGTCGCGGCCGATCTGCTCTACATCACCAAGTGCGATCGCGCCACGCCGTCGATGTTGGCGGCGCTGCAGCAGGCATTGAGCCAACTCAACCCCGGGGCGTCGCAGCGGCAGGTTCGTGACGGCAGGGATGATGCATCGGCGCTGCTCTCGTGCGGGTTGTACAGCAGCGCGAACAAGTTGCCGAGTCTGGCGCAATGGCTGGGCGAGAAAGCGTTGCACCAGAGCGCTGCTCAAGCTTCCGAGGTTGCGCAGCGCGGTTGGCTTGCTGGCTCTGAGTCGTCAAGCATTGCCGGCGAAGGAGGCGAGTCATCCGGTAACCCGATGGCGCAGCGTTGGCGGAAGCACCGCGATGCCCAGGCGGTCGACACCCTCCGCGCGGCGACACCGCACACGCAAGGGATGAGCAGCTTCGTGATCACATTTGATCAGCCGGTGCCCTGGTTTGGCTTCGCGGTGGCGTTGGGCCAAATCCTGTCTCAGCACGGCAGGCAGCTGCTGCGCATCAAAGGCCTGATCAACGTTGCCGGCACCGTGCGCCCGCAGGTCATCCAATGCGTTCAAGGCGTCGCCTATCCGTCGGTGACGCTGTTGGCGTGGCCTGCCGATGGCCCGTTTCGCGATGGCTGCAGCCGACTGGTCTTCATTGGCCGTGGCCTCGACGAGGCGCAGGTGGGGGCGATCCGCGCAGCGTTGGCCCGATTGCCTGCCGATGCCGTTGCGCTGCGGATGAGCGCTGGCGACTCGATGCTGCCCACCCGCTGCTGGCTGGCGCAGCGCATGCCGGTGACCGTGCCCAACGCCATCGAACACGACGGCTGGTTTGTCCAGGCCAAGCGCTTTCGTGGGCGCAACTCGCCGTCTTGATCGATCGTTACGAACCCACATCATCAGTGTTGGCCGCCAGATCAAAATGCGATGAACGGTCGCTTCCGACCGGAGAAAGTTGACGATGCCTGTTCAATGGTTCCCGGGTCACATGAACGCGACCAAGAAGGCCATCATTGAACGGGTCAAGGGCATCGACGTCGTGATCGAGATGCTCGACGCTCGCTTGCCGGGGTCGAGCGGGAACCCGCTGCTGGCCGAGCTGACGCGCGGCAAACCGGCGCTGAAGGTGCTGAACAAGCAGGACCTGGCCGATCCACAGCGAACCTCACTCTGGATCGAGCACTTCAATGCGCAATCAGCCACGCAGGCGGTGGCGCTCGATGGCCGGGCCGGCGCGCCGGTGCACCGCGTCGTCGATGCCTGCCGTCAACTGGCGCCCCTGCGCGGCGGCATGGTCAAGCCGCTGCGGGTGCTGATTTGCGGCATTCCCAACGTCGGCAAATCGACGGTGATCAACTCGCTGGCCGGTCGCGTTGCAGCGAAGACGGGTGATGAGCCCGGCATCACCAAGCTCGAACAGAAGATCGTCATCGCCAAAGACTTCTACCTGTACGACACGCCCGGCATGCTGTGGCCGCGCATCGTGGTGGAGCAAAGCGGCTACCACCTGGCCGCCAGCGGGGCCGTGGGGCGCAATGCCTATGACGACGAGGAAGTGGCGTTGATGTTGTTGGCCGCGCTGCACCGCGACTACCCCGGCCACGTCGAGCAGCGCTACCGGCTCGATGCAACGAGCGCGCGCACCGATGACGAGCGACTGGCTGAGATTGGCCGCGCCCGCGGTGCCGTGCTGCCTGGCGGGCGCATCAGCTTGCAGAAGGCCGCTGAGATCGTGCTGCACGATTTCCGCTCGGGCAGCCTGGGGCGGATCACGCTGGAGACACCTGACGACTGGCTGCGCTGGCAGGCCGAGGCGGTGGTCAAGGAAGCAGAGCGTGCCGCCCGGCGTGAACTGAAGGCGAAGAAGGGCTCAGGTTCCCGGGACAAGCCACCGCAGGCGCCGGCCGAAGGTCAGTGATGGGCCGTGGAGGCCGAGATCCAGCGCGACCCGGGCTTCAGTGAACTCTCCACCGCGTCTTGGCGTTCCGCATGCAACGTGTCCAGCACCCGGGGCAGATCGCCTTGCAGGCGGTCGAGCGACAGCGGCTTCAACCAGTATTCGCGCGCACCCAGACTCATGGCCTTGACGATGTCGATGGTCAGCTTGTCGGCGGTGAGCAGGATCACCTGGCATTCGCCTTTGGCAATGTGTTGATTGAGGGCCCGTACCACTTCGACCCCGCCCATGTCGGGCAGGTGCATGTCGAGCAGGATCACATCGGGCATGGCGTCGAGTGCCGCACGGATGCCGGAGCGGCCATCGGCGGCCAGACGCAAATTGACCGTGGGGAAAGCGGCGAGCAGTGCTTCAACCAGTTCGAGGCTGGCCGGATCGTTCTCAATGCAGAGAACAGAGCCGCACATGTCTCGACGTGGGATATTGGTTTCCGTCATGTCCATGGCATCGCCCTCGGTCACGTGAAACGGCGCAAGGATCGGCGCTGATGCATGGTTGTCGCGCGGTACCGTCGGCGTCATCGGTGCTTCCCCTTGATTCGGGGGTGGACGAGGCACAAAATTTGGTGTCGCACTGCAACACTGGCATTGCTCCGCCGCATCACGTCGCAGGCGTCACCCCGAGCAGGCGGTGCAGCCGCGTGCTGGTCGTCGTGTACTGCACCTGCAGCGGTCGGCCGGGGAACACGATGGCCGCTGCTGCATAGGCAGCCATCGTCGCTTCGTGAAAGCCGCAGACGATCAGCTTCTTTTTGCCCAGGTAGGTGTTCACGTCGCCGACTGCAAAGATGCCCGGCACGCTGGTTTCGAAAGTCTCGGTATCAACCACCACCTGCTTGCGTTCGAGCTGCAGGCCCCAGTCGGCGATCGGCCCGAGTTTCGGGCTCAGGCCCCACAGCACCAGCAGCACGTCGGCAGGCAGCGATGTTTCACTTCCATCCGCACCGCTGATCTTGAGCTGCGTCAGCGTGTCGCCGGTGGCGTCGAAGCCGACCGCTTGTGCTGCGACGAAGCGCATGCGGCCGGCGGTGCAGGCCGCGCGCATCCGATCGATGAGTGCAGGCTGCGCCTTGAACGCGTCACGTCGGTGCAGCAGCGTGACGCTAGCAGGTCGATCAAGCTCGGCGCTGGACAACGCCAATGCGGCTTCGAGCGCCGCATCGTCTTCACCAAACACAACCACATGCCGGTCTGTCACAGCCGGAACGGCGTCGCCGCTGTGAAACACCTGCCGGCCAATGAATCGGTCGATGCCGTCGAGCTTGAGCTGCCTAGGCATGAACGATCCCACGCCACCTGCAATGAAGATCGTGCGGGCGGCAAAGTGCTCGCCTGCCGAGGTGTCGACCGAGAAGCGCCCGTTGGTCGTCGCTGCAACCCTGCTGACCTGCTGTCCCAGATGAAACGTTGCCTTCATCGGCGCGATCTGCGCCAACAAGCGATCGATTAACTCGCGGCCGGTGCAGACCGGCACCGCAGGAATGTCGTAGATCGGTTTGTCGGGGTACAGCGCGATGCATTGGCCGCCGGGCGCACTCAGGCTGTCGACGACGTGGCAGGCGATTTCCTGCAGGCCGAGCTGAAAGACCTGGAACAGGCCGACCGGGCCGGCGCCGATCACCAGCGCGTCGGTGTGGATCGGCGCGCTCATGGGTGAGGGCAGGTCGTTCAGCGGATCAGTTCCGACAGCTTGCCGGTCTTGTCTTTCCAGTCATCGGCATCGACCGGTGGAATCTTGCGCTTGGTGATGCTGGGCCAGCCGATGCGTGACAGCTCGGCGTTCAGCTTGATCATGTGCTGCTGGTCGCCGGGCACGTCTTCCTCCGGCATGATGGCGTTGACCGGGCACTCGGGGATGCACACCGCGCAGTCGATGCATTCGTCCGGATCGATCGTCAGGAAGTTCGGGCCTTCGCGGAAGCAGTCGACGGGACACACATCCACGCAGTCGGTGTATTTGCAGCGGATGCAGGATTCAGTGACGACGTGGGTCATGACGGTGACTCGGTGAAGCTGCGAAAGCAGGGTTGAAAAACAGGTGGATGCCAAGCGCATCCACCGATGATTTTACGTGTTCAGTGATGCCACCAAAGGCGCGCACGCCGTGCCGCTGGCGGACGATTCGACTTTGTTGAGCGGGCGGGCGCCAGCGCCGACCACGACCACCGTCGGCCGTCCCGCGTGCAACATGCTGGCACGGCCCAGTGTGGCCACCGTGTGGTCGCTGGTCAGCTCATCGGGCCAGCCGGCGCGTGAGACCACGCACACCGCAGTCTCGGCGGGCCAGCCTGCGCGCACCAGCTTGCGTGAGAGGGCAGCGAGTTGCTTGCCGGCCATGTAGAACACCTCGGTGTCGGCATGGCAACTGGCCTGAACCGAGTCTGTGTGCGTGGTGGCCGTCGTTGCGGTCACGGCAGTGGCGAAGCTGACGCTGCGCCCGGCGCCACGGCGCGTCAGCGGGCGTTGTGCCGAAGCGGCAGCGGCCAGCGCCGCGGTCACGCCGGGCACCACCTCGCAGGCGATGCCGACGGCGGCCATGGCCTGCAGTTCCTCTTCCAGCCGGCCGAACACGCTCGGGTCGCCGCCTTTGAGCCGCACCACCAGGCCGGTGCTGCCCACCTCGCGGGCGCTCTTGATCAACAGCGCGTTGATGGCCTGCTGCCCCGTGCTGTCGGCAAAGCCGCGCTTGCCCACGTGCAGCCAGCGCGCCTGCGGCGCCAAATCGCGCAGCGCCGGGTCGGCCAGGGCATCGCTCAACACCACGGTTGCCTGCGCCAGCCGATGCGCGCCGCGCAGCGTGATCAGGTCAGCCTGGCCGGGCCCAGCGCCAACGAAGGCGACACGGCCCGCGGGTGCTGCTGCGAAGGCGGGCGTGGTGGCCATCGTCATGCGGTGGCGGCTTGCACCAACAGCGCACCGCTGGTGCGGTTGGTGGTCGGGTCGACCACGATCAGCGAGCCGCCACTGCGGTTTGAGGCATAGGCTTCCACCGGCAGCGGCTGCTGGGTCTCGACGATCACCCGGCCGATCTCATTGACGCCGAGCTGGTGCGCATCGACGACCCCCAGCGTGTGGATGTCGAGCCGGTTCTCGATGCTGGCGATGCGCGCTTGCACCCAACGGTTGCCGTGGCGCACCCAGTACTTGCGGCCGACCACCGCGGGCTCGGTGTCCAGCCAAGCCAGCGTCGCGGCGAAGCTTTGCTGCCCGCTGACGCTGTTCGGTGTGGCGATCCAGTCGCCGCGCGACACATCGAGCTGCCGGTCGAGCACGACCCCCGCCGACCAACCGGCCAGGGCGCGGTCCACCACGCTGCCGGCCAGCCGCACTTCGGCGACCACCGCGCGCTCGCCGCTCGGGAAGATCTGCACCTCGTCGCCTGCCTTCACGCTGCCGTGCGCGATGCGGCCGTAGAGGCTGCGCGGCTGGTGGCCGACGCCGGTTTCACCGGACTTGCCATCGCCGTCATCGCGGGCGACGTACTGCACCGGGATCAGCAGGTCACCCTCGGTGCGCTCCTGCGCCACCGGGAGCGCTTCGAGCAGTTGTAGCAGCGTCGGGCCGCTGTACCAGCTGCTCCAGTCAGTGCCGTCAGTGACGACGGTCTGGGTGACGTTGTCGCCGCGCAAGGCCGACACCGGCACGATGCCCGCAATCGCGATGCCTGCCGCCTCGGCAAACGCATGCAGCGCGACGCTGACCGCATCGAAAGCCTGCTGCGGATGGGCCACCGCATCGAGTTTGTTGACTGCGAACACGATGCTCGGCACGCGCAGCAGGTGCGCCAGCAGCGAGTGGCGACGGGTCTGGGGCAGCAGCACCAGCGGCGAATCCGGGGTGACCGACAAGGTGTCGAGCTTGGTGATGTCCACCAGCACCACCGCTGCATCGCTGCCGGCCGCCGCCGTCACCATGTTGCGGGTGTACTGCTCGTGGCCCGGCGCGTCGGCGATGATGAATTTGCGGTGCTTGGTCGCGAAGTAGCGGTAGGCGACGTCGATCGTGATGCCCTGTTCGCGCTCGGCTTCCAGGCCGTCGGTCAGCAGCGACAGATCGATCGGTGCACCGGCGGCGCGCTACTCGAGCGTGTCGAGCTGGTCGGCCAGGATCGCGCGGCTGTCGAACAGCAGGCGGCCGATCAATGTGCTCTTGCCGTCATCGACGCTGCCGGCGGTGAGGAAGCGCAAGGCGCGGTGATCCGCGACTTTCGTCAGGGACTCGCGGTGGTCCGGCTGCGCGTTCAAGGAAGTCGTCGTCATCAGAAATAGCCTTCTTTTTTTCGGCGCTCCATCGAGGCCTCTGAGGTGCGGTCGTCCATCCGGGTCGCGCCGCGTTCGCTGACGGTCACCTGCAGTGTTTCAGCGACGATCTCGGTGGCGTTGGCAGCCGGGCTTTCGACCGGGCAGGTGCAGGTCATGTCACCCACAGTGCGAAAGCGCACTTGGGCGGTTTCGACCGTCTCGCCAGCCTCCGGCGGCGTCACCTCGGTCAGCGGCACCAACAAGCCCTTGCGGCGGATCACCTGGCGCTGATGGGCAAAGTACAACGACGGCAGCGGGATGTTTTCGCGCGCGAGGTACAGCCACACATCGAGCTCGGTCCAGTTGCTGATCGGGAAGGCGCGCATGTGCTCGCCGGGCTTGATGCGGGTGTTGAACAGCGTCCACAACTCGGGCCGCTGCTCCTTGGGCTGCCATTGGCCGAAGCTGTCGCGGTGGCTGAAGATGCGTTCTTTCGCGCGCGCCTTTTCCTCGTCGCGCCGCGCGCCACCCATCAACACGTCAAAGCGGTGTTCCTCGATCGCCTCCAGCAGCGCCACCGTCTGGTGGCCGTTGCGTGATTCGAGCGGGTGCGCCAGCCGCACCGTGCCGCGCTTGATCGAATCCTCCAGGTGCCCCACCACCAGCCGCTCACCCATCTCGGCGACGATCTCGGCAGCGCTGGCCGCCGGGCTTTCGACCGGGCAGGTGCAGGTCATGTCGCCGACGGTGCGGAAGCGCACCTCGACGGTCTCGACCGTTTCGCCGGCTTCGGCCGGGGTCACGTCGGTCAGCGGCACGAGCAGTCCCTTGCGGCGAATCACCTGGCGGTCGTGCGCGAAGTACAGGTTCGGCAGGGGCAAGTTCTCGCGCGCGATGTAGAGCCACACGTCGAGCTCGGTCCAGTTGCTGATCGGGAACGCGCGCATGTGCTCGCCGGGCTTGATGCGGGTGTTGAACAAGGTCCAGAGTTCCGGGCGCTGCTCCTTCGGCAGCCACTGGCCGAAGCTGTCGCGGTGCGAGAAGATGCGCTCCTTCGCGCGCGCCTTTTCCTCGTCGCGCCGTGCGCCGCCCATCAACACGTCGAAGCGGTGTTCCTCGATGGCTTCGAGCAGGGCCACGGTCTGATGGCCGTTGCGCGATTCGAGCGGGTGGCTCAGGCGCACCGTGCCGCGCTGGATCGAGTCTTCGAGGTGGCCGACGACGAGGCGCTCGCCCATCTCCTTGATGCGCCGGTCGCGGAACTCGATCACTTCGGGGAAGTTGTGGCCGGTGTCCACATGCAGCAACGGGAACGGCAGGCGGCCTGTGTACCGACCGGCGTTTTCAGCGCGTCTGCCCCGGGTCTTGAAAGCTTTTTCGGCCAGCCGCAGCACCACGCATGAGTCCTTGCCGCCCGAGAACAACAGCGCGGGGCGTTCGAATGCCGCGACGGTTTCGCGCAGGATGAAGATCGCTTCTTCTTCCAGCCAGTCGAGGTGGGTGTGGTCGAGT
>JANPNF010000002.1:0-3070 GCA_031427315.1 Burkholderiales bacterium
GCGGATCACCTGGTGCACCAGCGAATAGATCTCTTCGACGCGCGGCTCGATCACACCGGCCAGTGCCTGTCGGCTCAGCATGCGCGGCGGGCGGTCGCCCAGGCCCGGCACTTCGAGCTGATCGCTCGGGTCGGCCAGCAGTTGCTTGGCGACACCGTATTCGACCTTGATCTCCTCGGCGTCCTTGGTCGGTGTGCGCAGCGCCATCGCGATGTCGCTGGTGATCAGGTCGCCGGCGATCGGGATCACCGCGGTGTGGCGGATCGCGCCGGCAGTGAAGATCGCCACATCGGTGGTACCGGCGCCGATGTCGACCAGCGCCACGCCCAGGTCTTTCTCATCTTCGGTCAGCACCGCATGGCTTGAGGCACTCGGGTTCAGCACCAGCATGTCGACCTCCAACCCGCAGCGGCGCACGCACTTGATGATGTTCTCGGCCGCGCTCTGCGCACCGGTGACGATGTGCACCTTCACTTCGAGCCGGCCGCCACTCATGCCGATCGGCTCTTTGACCTCGTGACCGTCGATGACGAATTCTTGCGGCTCGACCAGCAGCAGCCGCTGGTCATTCGGGATGTTGATTGCCTTGGCCGTTTCGACCACGCGCGCCACGTCGACCGGCGTGACTTCCTTGTCGCGCACGATCACCATGCCGGTGCTGTTTTGGCCACGAATATGGCTGCCAGTGATGCCGGTGTAGACGTGCGTGATCTTGCAGTCGGCCATCATCTCGGCCTCTTTGAGCGCCTGCTGGATGCTCTGAACCGTAGCGTCGATGTTCACGACCACGCCGCGCTTCAACCCATGCGTCGGCGCGCTGCCGAGGCCGGCCACACGCAACTCGCCGTCGGGCAGCATCTCAGCCACGACCACCATCACCTTCGCGGTGCCGATGTCGAGCCCCACCACCAGATCTTTCAGTTCCTTGGCCATTCGTTCCTCTCGCTCAATTCCTGTTCACCGCACCTGGGGCAGCCACTGTTGTGATGCCCCGCAGCCGCAAGGCATAACCGTCGCGGTGCCGCAGATCGGCGTAAATCACCGGCGCCTGAAACTGCTGCGTCATCTGCGTCACCGTCGAGACGAAGCGATCGGCACGCACCAGCACCTCGGCATCACTGCCGCGACCGAGTTCGATCTTTGCCCCGGTGTCGAGCTCGACCGCCCAGGCGGCGCGACCCGACAGCCGCAGCGTGTCGATGTGGCTGTCCTGCCGCGCGAACACCGCCTGCAAACGCATCAACATGGCCAGCATCGCGGCCGAGCTGCCGTCTGGCCCTTCGAGCGTGGGCAGGCTGTCGCCTTCGACATCGCCGACATTGGCCTCGAACACCTCGCCCTGTGTGTTGACGAGCTGCTCGGCCGCGCCGTTGTCGTCCGCCTCGCGCCAGAGGGCCACCGGCCGGTGTTCTTCGAGCCGCACCGCGAGCCGGTTCGGCCACACCCGCTGCACCACCGCCTGGCGCACCCAGGGCACCGACTCGAAGGCGTGGCGCGCAGCCTGCAGATCGAGGGTGAAAAAGTTGCCGCGCAGCTGCGGCACCGCGTTGACACGGATGGTGGCCACGCTGTTGCGTGTCAGGTCGCCACTGAGCTGGATCGCGCGCAAAGCGAACACCGGCTGGCGCGTCAGCAGGTGCACTGCCAGCGCGGCGAACACCAGCGCCGCCAGCACGTACAGCCCGTTGGCGGTCAGGCGCATCCAGCGCACATCGGCCGGCAGCGCGCCGCGCGACGGTCGCGCGACGCTCGGTGGGCGAATGAAGGTGGTGTTGGCCATGGTCGATGTGTGTTCAGGCAACCGGCGCGATAAAGGCCAGAGACAAGGCGAGCTGCGCATCCAGCCGCGCCTGACTGGCGATCAGCAGGCACAGCTGCGGGTAGTCGAGGCCCATCGCGCGCGCCGACATCGGCACCAGCGAATGCGTCGTCATGCCGGGCGAGGTGTTCATCTCCAGCAGGAAGGGCTGGCGGTCGGACGCGCGGATCATCAGGTCGGCACGCCCCCAGCCGCGGCAGCCGAGCGCGCGGTACGACGCGACAGCCAGGCGCTGAATTTCGCGCTCTTCGGCCTCGGGCAGGCCACTCGGGCACAGGTACTGCACCACGTCGGTGAAGTACTTGTTGTGGTAGTCGTAGGCGCCGTCGGGCGCGCGGATGCGAACCACCGGCAGGGCGTATGCGTTGGCGCCATCGCCGAGCACCGGGCAGGTGACTTCTTCGCCGGTGATGAATTCCTCGCACAGCACATCGGCGTCGTAGCGGGCGGCGAGCGCCACCGCAGCGGTCATCTGGTCAGCCGTTTGCACCTTGGTGATGCCGATCGACGAGCCCTCGCGTGGCGGCTTGACGATCAACGGCAGGCCGAGCTGGGCTGGCACGGCATGCACCTGTTCGGCCGACTGCTCACCTGGCGCGAGCCAGACGTGACGCGGCGTCGGCAGGCCTTCTGCCAACCAGAGGCGCTTGGTCATCACCTTGTCCATCGCCACGGCGGAGGCCATCACGCCGGAGCCGGTGTACGGAATGCCCAGCAACTCGAGTGCGCCCTGCACCGTACCGTCTTCGCCGTGGCGACCGTGCAGCGCGATGAAGCAACGGGCAATGCCAAGCCGCTTGAGTTCCGACAGATCGCGCTCGGCCGGATCGAAGGCCTGCGCATCGACGCCCAACGATTGAAGCGCGGCCAGCACGCCGTGGCCCGACATCAGCGAGATGTCGCGCTCGGCCGAGGTGCCGCCCAGGAGCACAGCGACCTTGCCCAGGTTCTGCACCGCGACTTTGCCCAGCGCTTTCACTTCGACGCTCATCGGGTGGCCTCCGCTGCGGCGCTGCTGGGCACGTCGCCTCGCGACGTCAATTCCAGCATCAGCCCCGGCACGCTGCCGATCGAGCCCGCGCCCATCGACACCACCACATCACCGGCGCGAGCGTGGTCGACGATGGCCTGCGGCAGAAGAGCGATGTCGTCGACGAACATCGGATCGACCTTGCCCGCCACGCGCAGCGCACGCGCCAGCGCCCGGCCATCGGCGGCGACGATGGGTGCCTCACCGGCGGCGTAGACCTC
>JANPNF010000003.1:0-1770 GCA_031427315.1 Burkholderiales bacterium
GACGGCCTGAAGGCCGCCCTGGACGTGAAGGCCGGCGGCAAGCTGGCCGAGGACCTGAAGGCGCTCTACACCTACGTGACCCTGCGCCTCACGCAGGCCAACCTGCACAGCGACGCGGCTGCGCTGGACGAATGCAAACGCCTGATGGAGCCGCTGCGCGCGGCCTGGGTCGGCATCGGCCCGGCCGGCAACATCGCCACCCGGACGCAGTGACATGACGGGCACGGCTTTTTCTGGTATCGACCTCTCTGATGCCACCCTCTCTGATGCCACCCTCTCTGATGCCATCCTGACCGGAACCCCGCTCTCTGGAGTCCGCATGAATTCTTCCCTTCTGAACTACTACGAGGCCATCGAGAAGGCCAGCCAGGACATGCTGGAGGCGGCGCGCCAAGGCAACTGGGACCATGTGCTGAAGCTCGAAGGCGCTTGTGCGCTGCTGATCTCGCAGCTCAAGCACAGCGCCAATGGCCAGGTGCTGGGCGCGGACGAGTCGAAGTTCAAGGCGCGCATCATGCAGCGCATCCTCGGCAACGACGCCCAGGTGCGCCAGCTCGCCGAGCCGTGGATCGACCACCTCGACGAAATGCTCTCCGGCCACATCCCGACGGTCCACTGACTGCGCCGTGGCCATGGACACCTTGCCGATGCCGCTCGACGCGCTCGACGCGCTGGGCGCCCGCCCCGGCGGCCTGGACGACTTCCGCATCGCTTCGGCGCGCGAGATCCTGGCCACGCTGCGCCAGCTGCAGGAAGGCAATGTTCGGCTGCATCTGAACGGGGGCAACCGACAAAACGGCAACAGCGGCCACAGCCTGCCGGTCACGGTATGGAGCGTTGACGACGACCACATCGGCTTCTCGATCGACATCGACGTGGGCCCCACCGACGCGTCGCTCACCGCGCTGCTGGAAGGCGACGACGTGGTGGCCGTGGGCTGCATCGAGAGCGTCAAGCTGCAGTTCGAGGCCCACGCCATGGTGCTGGTGCATGGCGCGCGCGCCAGCGTGCTGCGCTGCGCCCGCCCGCATGAGATCTTCCGCTTCCAGCGCCGTGGCGCGTTTCGTGTGCGGCCCCTGTCGCGCAGCGAGCCCATCGCCCGGCTGCGCCACAGCGCGCCCCTTCACGCGACGCAAGCCACCTTGCCTGCCGCCGGCACCGGCCTGGCGCTGCGCGTGCTCGATGTGAGCATCGGCGGCTGTGCCTTGCTCCTGCCGATCAACGTGCCCGCCAACCTGCCACCGACAACCGCCGGCAGCGTGATCCGGCAGGTCGAAATCACGCTCGATGGCGACACCCGCTTCCACATCGACCTGCGGGTTCAGCACGCGACCGAGCTGAACGTCGAGGCCGGCGGCATGCGTCTGGGCTGCGAATTCCTCAATGCCGACGCGACCACCTCGCGCGCCTTGCAGCGCTTTATCGACCAGTCGCAACAGCGCAGCCGCTTGCTGGCCAACGCCTGACCCGGCCACGCGCTCACTTCGTCACAAATTCGTCCGGGAAGGCGGCTCAGGTCTTGTCGCGACTCGCCGATAAGAATTCATCACCCCACTCGCACCCCGAAGGAGCGACTCGATGAGCATCAACGGCATTTCCGGAATCACCGGCTTCGGCGGCCTCGGCCCTGCAGACCGCAGCGCCCTGCCTGCTGCGAGCGCGACGATGGCAGCGGCGGCGGCCCCGCCGACCTCGGACGACACCGCACAACAGGCCGCTCCGGCCCGTTTCCCGTGGCTGAGCCGCTTGTCGCGGCAACTCGAATCGGCC
>JANPNF010000004.1:0-4405 GCA_031427315.1 Burkholderiales bacterium
CAATGCCAAAACTGGCCGACAGCAGCTGGAGGAATTGTTCGCTCAGGAGCGCGACGAAGCCAGCGCACTGCGTCGGCAGCGGGGCTGGGATGCGCAGGGCAAAACCCCGCAAGCAACGCGCGAGACCGCCCCGTTCGACGACGCCTGAGTGGCGCGCGTAAAGAAGCACAGCCGCGCACCAGGGCGAACCCGAGCGTTAATGCCAATGCAATTGCATTAGCATCGCGACATGGAACGTCACACCCGCCAACGTCAAGCCGTCGTCGATGCGCTCGCGCGCAGCGGGCAGGCGCTGAGCCCGCAGGATCTGCTGGATCAGGCAAAGGCCGCCGTGCCCAGCCTGAACCTATCGACCGTCTACCGACAGATCAAGGGCCTGCAGGACGCTGGGCAGATCGTTCGCGTCGAGCTGCCGGGGCAGCCGCCGCGCTTCGAGATGGCGGCGAACGAGAAGGCGCTTGCGCCAGCCCTCCATGAGCATGGGGCACACGAAACCGAGCACCACGGCCATGCATTGCACGCTGACACGGCGCCCCAGCACCACCACCACTTCCATTGCACCGCGTGTGACCGCGTCTATCCGATCCACGCCTGTCCCGGCTCCATGAACGATCTGGCGCCACCCGGGTTTGAGGTGCAGCACCACGACCTGACGCTGCGCGGGCGTTGCGCCCGTTGCGTGACCGGGGCGCCCGCATGAAGGCCGATCTGTCGCATCAGCACGCCCATGTGCCTGACGCGGTGCTACGGGTCACACCAACGCATGACCACGCGCATGACCACTCACATGGGCATGCCCACGACCACGGCACACACGCGCACGCTGCCAGGCCATCGGCAAACATCCCAACCAACGCGCAGCGCGCCAGCCTGCTGATGAGTGCAGCTCCTTGGCGGCTGGCCGGCGCAGTCGCACTCAGCGCCGTGCTGTGGGCGGCCGTCGCCTGGGCGCTGTCCGGCACGCCATGAGCACGCCGGGGCGCTCTCAGGCGGTCAACCCACCGGCCATCGCGGTCGAAGACCTGACGGTCAGCTACCGCCAGCACCCGGCCGTGCACCACGTCAGCTGCCGCTTCGAGCCCGGCTCGCTCACCGCGGTGATCGGCCCCAACGGCGCCGGCAAAAGCTCGCTGCTGGACGCGCTGACCGGCCGCGTGCAACCCAGCACCGGCCGCGTGCGAACCAGTGGCCTGCAGCGCGGAGGGCTCGCCTATCTGCCGCAGCAGTCGGGCATCGACCGCAGCTTTCCGCTCGGCGTGCTCGATGTGGTGATGCTCGGCGCCTGGCCGCGCATCGGCTGGTTCCGCGGCGCCACCGCGACGCAACGGCAAGCCGCCTTGCGCGCGCTGACATTGGTCGGGCTGATCGGCTTCGAGCAGCGGCTGATCTCGGAGCTGTCGGTCGGCCAGTTCCAGCGCGTGCTGTTCGCACGGGTGCTGATGCAGAACGCCGCTGTGATCCTGCTCGACGAGCCGTTCAATGCGATCGACACCCGCACCACCGCCGACCTGATGCGGCTGGTGCAGCACTGGCATGCCGAAGGCCGCACCGTGATCGCGGTGCTGCACGACCTGGCGCAGGTGCGCGAGCACTTTCCGCTGTCGTTGTTATTGGCGCGTGAATGCGTGGCCCATGGCCCGACGAGCGAAGTGCTGCTGCCGAAGCACCTGATGCGCGCGCAGCAGATGGCCGAGCAATGGGACGAGCATGCCGACTGGTGTGCGGTGCCCCATGCGGCTGCTGAAACGAGATTGCCGTCATGACGCTGCTGGCCACATTGAACGCGCTGCTGATCCAGCCCTTCGTCGAGTTCGGCTTCATGCGCCGCGCGCTGGTCGCCTGCCTGGCGCTGGGCCTGAGCTGTGGGCCGATCGGCACGCTGCTGGTGCTGCGCCGGATGAGCCTGGTCGGCGACGCGATCGCGCACGCGCTGCTGCCCGGCGCGGCGCTCGCTTTCGTGCTGTTCGGCTTCTCGCTGTGGGCGATGAGCATCGGCGGCTTCGTGGCCGCCGTCGCGGTGGCGGGCTTGGCGGGTCTGGTCGCACGGCTGACGCCGCAGCGCGAGGACGCCAGCTTCGCGGCTTTCTACCTGATCGCACTCGCCGCGGGCGTGATGATCATCTCGATGCGCGGCAGCAGCGTCGATTTGATGCGCGTGCTGTTCGGCACCGTGCTGGCGGTCGACGACGCGTCGCTGCTGCTGATCGCCGGCATCGCCACCACCAGCCTGCTGGCGCTGGCGCTGGTCTACCGGCCGCTGGTCGTCGAGTGCTTCGACCCCGGCTTTCTGCGCCATCTGGGCCATGCTGGCGCGTGGGTGCACGGCCTCTTCCTGACGCTGCTGGTGCTGAACCTGGTCGGCGGCTTCCAGGCGCTCGGCACGCTGATGGCAGTCGGCCTGATGATGTTGCCGGCCACCGCCGCGCGCTTCTGGGCCGCCGAGGTGTGGAGCCTGGCCGCGGTGGCGGCGCTGTTCGCGGTGCTGAGCGGCTGGGGCGGGCTGCTGCTGTCGTACCACGCCAACCTGCCTTCCGGCCCCGCCATCGTGCTGCTGGCCGGCAGCTTTTACATGCTGTCGCTGCTGCTCGGCCGGCGCGACAGCTTGCTCGCACGGCAGTTGTCGCAGCGGGCGCACCGAAAGGCATGACGATGGACTTCGATTCGACGCGGCGTGCGTTTCAGCGACGACTTTGGTGCGGGCTGGGCAGCGCCGCTGCGGGCACCGCGTTCACGCCGTGGCACTTGGCGCGAGCCGCCGAGGCAGCGGCGCTACCCGTGCTCAAGGTCGTCGCCACCTTCTCGGTGCTGGCCGACATCGCCCGCGAGGTCGGCGGCGCGGCGGTCGAGGTCAGCGCACTGGTCGGCCCGAACGCCGACGCGCATGTGTTCGAACCCACGCCGTCTGACGTGCGCCGCGTCGCGGGCGCCGATGTCGTCATCACCAACGGGCTGCGCTTCGAAGGCTGGATCGACCGCCTGATCGCCGCCTCTGGCTACCGCGGCCCGATCGCCGTGGCGAGCCGCGGCGTCGCGATGCGGCAACTGTCTGGCGGCGCCGACCCGCACGCGTGGCAAGACCTCGCCAATGGCCTGCGCTACGCCGACAACATTCGCGCGGCGCTGGTGGCTGCGCTGTCCGCCAAGTCGCCTACTCGTGCGGCCGAGGTTGAAGCCCGCGCCGCGGCTTATCAGCAGCGCCTGGCCGCACTCGACCGCGACACGCGCACACGCATCGCCGCCCTGCCGGCCGAGCGCCGCCGCGTGATTACCTCGCACGATGCCTTCGGCTATTTCGCGGCGGCCTACGGCGTCGCTTTCATCGCCCCGCGCGGCTGGACCACCGGCAGCGAGCCATCGGCCGAAGCGGTGGCCCGCATCGTTCGCCAGGCCCGGCAAGCCAAAGCCCGCGCGCTGCTGGTCGAGAACATCAGCGACCCACGGTTGATCGAACGCATCGCCTCTGAGGCCGGATTGAAGGTCGGCGGCAAGCTGTACTCCGATGCACTGTCACCTCCGGGCACCGAGGCCGACACCTACCTGAAGATGTTCGAGCACAACGTGACCACGTTGGTAGAGGCGATGTCGGTGGGCAGCCTCAAATGAGCGGCAGCGCTCGGCGAAAAGCGATGAGGTGTCGACCCATTGGGCCGTTGCATTGGCTCAAACCGCGCAACTGCGGAACCCACAAAACGCATCGTCGCGCTCGGGTTGGTAGAAATTGCGGAACTTCGGGTGCCGCAGCCGACCCGGTGTCGCGAACGACGCGCCGCGCAGCACCTTGTGGGTGCCGAACCAGGGTTGCGAGTAGTCGCGGTACGGGTCGGGGCTGAACCCGGGGTAAGGCTGGAAGGTGCTCGCCGTCCACTCCCAGACTTCGCCCCAGCGGAAGCCGCGGTTGGCGCCCAGGTGCGCCGCAGCCTCCCATTCGACCTCGGCCGGTAAACGCCGCCCGGCCCAACGGCACCAGGCCTCGGCCTCGTACCCGCTGACGTGCACCACTGGCTGCTGCATCGGCAGGTGCACCAGCGTGCCGAAGTGGCGCTGCAGCACGCCCTGGCGCAATTGATCGACATGGCGCGGCACGCGCCGACCCTCACGCTGCACCCACTGCCAGCCAGCGGCTGACCACCAGCGCTCGTCGTCGTAGCCGCCGTCTTCGACGAAGTCGGCGTACTGCGCCCAGGTCACGGCCTGTGAATCGATCTCGAATTCTGGCAGTGCGATCTCGTGCGCCGAGGCCTCGTTGTCGAACACGAAGCCGTCGCCGCGCGCCAGGCCCAGCGTCCAACGCATCGGGGCAAATGTCAGCGGTGGCCGCTGCACCGCGCTGCCATGCACGGGCACCGCCGGCAGCAGATCGCGCGGGCTGGGGCCGCCCCCAGCTCGGGTGCCGAGGTTCAAGCCG
>JANPNF010000005.1:0-11831 GCA_031427315.1 Burkholderiales bacterium
GCCGGCGGCGCGCAGCAGGTCGCCGTAGACCTCCGAGAGCACCGCGACGCCGCTGACCAAGATGATCACGTAGACCACCGTTTGCCCCAGGTGCCCGGCGGTGATGTCGCCACGCACCACCGCCTGCGTGCCCTGATACAAGCCCCACAGCAGCGCGCCGAAGGTGGCAGTGATGATGAAGCCGACCAGAATCGAGCGCATCCGCGTGCGGCTCACGGCGGTGGCAAACGCGTTCTCGGTCGACACATCGAAGCGCTTGGCCTCGCGGGCCTCCTGCGTGTAGCTCTGCACCACCGGAATCGCGTTCAGCACCTCGGCGGCGATCGCGCTCGAATCGGCCACGCGGTCCTGGCTGGCGCGGCTGAGCTTGCGGATGCGCCGGCCGAAATACACCGACGGCAGCACCACCAGCACCAGGATGCCCAGCACCTGCGCCATCACCACCGGGTTGGTGACGATCAGCATCGTCATCGCGCCGATGCACATCACGCCGTTGCGCAGGCCCATGCTCAGCGACGAGCCGACCACCGTCTGCACCAGAGTTGTGTCGGTGGTCAGCCTGGAGAGCACCTCGCCGGTCTGCGTGGTCTCGAAGAACTCCGGGCTTTGCTTGACGACGTGTGCATAGACCGCATTGCGCAGGTCGGCCGTGACGCGCTCGCCCAGCCAGGTGACCATGTAAAAGCGCAGTGCCGAGAACAGGCCGAGCGCCGCCCCCACGCCGAACAGCGCGAAGAAATGCCCGCGCAGCGCCAGCACCCGATCGCCCGGATCGGCCGCCACGATGCCCTGGTCGATCAGCGATTTCAGCGCGACCGGAAACACCAGCGTGCTGACCGCGGCCAGCACCAGAAAAACGATGGCCAACGCGATGCGGTGGCGGTACGGCCACAAGAAAGGCGTCAGGCCGCTCAGCGAGCGGACGTGCTTGGCCGGGGCGGGTGGAGCAGGCGTGCGCGGCGTGGCCGTGGCCGCCGGAGCCGAAGTGACAGAAGGCATCGGGTGAGTCTACTGAGTCAGCTTGTGTGTCGTTGACATTGCCTGGGCGCTTCGCGCGTGACGCAGTCGACCCGTTGAGCGGCACTTTCGTGCTATTCGAACCTGAGGACCAGTCGTTTCCCGAGCGTGGCAGCCGCGCGATCCAGTGTCTTGAGCGACGGCCAATGGCGAGGGTCCTCCAGGCGCTTGGCAGCAGGCCACGAAGTCTCGAGCGCGCGAGCCAGGTCTGAGAGCGTTCTCTCGCCGCGTGCCAAGCGCAGGAGCATTGCTGCCTGTGTTTTCGCGTCGGGTGCAACGTAGTGAGCCCCCTTGATTTTCTGGCTCGGCGCGGGAACGTCTTTCGCTTCGTCGAGGCGCCACGCCAGCATGACTGAGAGAACTTCTACGGCGTTGACGATGGCTTCTTCCTTGGTTTTGCCCTCGGTGAAAGTGTCCGGCAGGTCCACAAACTGGACCAGGTAACTTCCGTCTGCCTGGGCCTCGACCGTTGCGGGATATCGAATGTCCATGTGCTTACCTCACTTCAGCGTGACGCCGGTTTGACGTTGTATTGCTGCAAGAAGACCGGCGTCGACATCGCGTGAGCCATGCACTGGAATGGGTACGGCCTGGCCGCCCTTGACCATGGCGTGATGGCTGCCGTGTATTCGGTTGAGTGACCAACCGGCGGCTTTGAACTTGGCGATGATTTCTTTGCCCGTCACAAGCTGTGACGATAGATCAAAAGTGATCTATAAACAATGGGCGCTCGGGGGTTTCGTCGGCGAAACCAAACGTACATCCTGCCGCCCGGCGTCGCCCGGCCTGCATTCGCTGGCGGCGCGGGTTGTGTGATCCCCGACGTTCCGGCTCAGCTTGAGCGGGGAGTCCGGCCTCATATTGCGCGAATCATTTCGTGAACATGATCTCTGCCGGTGTACCCCGTGACAAAGCTCCAACCGGTGAAGACCGACCACATGAACTGAGATAGCGGCTTCAACTGGTCCTCTCGGTCTGACCAGTAGCGGCTGCGCTGCAGGACTTGGGTGAGGTTACGGTGGAGGCTGAAGACTTTGTCGTCCGAAACCTCTACCGAAGTGAGCGCGTAGTCCAGCTCGCGGCGGAATAGGTCAAGCTCCCGCAATAGCGGATTGACATAGTCTTCGGTCAGCCCGTTGAGCACAGCATGCCAACGATTCTGGTCTGGACAGACTGGCTGTTCGAAAAATTTTCTGAATTCTTCCTGACTCTTCAAGCGATCAATCAGTGCAGATTCAGCAGGTTCGTTGCACGCCCAAAGGAAATGCGTCAAACACTGTTCCTTGAGGTCGTCGTAGCTGCGCAGCAAGTGCTTTTTCAGGCGCAGTTTTTTCTGCCAGGCGGGGAGCCGGACGACAAGAACGTAGACAAAAAGACTGACGATGACACCGACCGTGACGTCGAAGGTGATCTGGTTGCCGGAAGAAAAAGGTTTGAGCAGTCCTTCTGCTGCAGTTCCTTTTATGAATTCAGGTCTCGGATCTGTACTTGACTTCAGCATGAGAAACAAGCTGACGGCAAACAGCAACCAAAGTGACAGATCAAGAGTGTTTCGGCGAAGGAGTGCCAGCATGGGCGGGTAGGAGGCCTGACAATTTGTGGAACCCAATTCTGCTGCGTATCGGTGCTGCGTATCCGATGCCTCACGCCGACGTTCAGGCTCGCTCCCATTGGTGCTCCACGAACAGGTATCCCACCTGACGAAACCCGCACCGCACACCGCGATGCCTCGTTCCTCACAACCTCAACCTGCTCGCATAGCCCGTCATCTCCAGGTACCCGAAGCCCAGGCGACGGCCCGCCTCGTCTTGCAACTCGCTCAGGCCTTCCCAGTAGATCGCGCCGGTGCTGGTGCGGCTGTCGAGTTCTTGGGCGTCGAGCAGCGTCTTGACCCGGAAGCGGCCCACTGGCGTGGCGATCGTCCACTCGACGGGGTATTTGGCGCGTGATGCCGGGCTCGTCCACACGCGGCCGGGCGTGAAGCTGACTTCCTCGTCGCTGAAGTTGCGCGCCGCGGCACCCGCTGCGCGGAAGCTGCCACCGGCGTAGACGGTGCCGCCATCGGCGCGGCGCAGCCGGAAGGCGGTCAGCGCACTGCCGTCGGTCAGGTTCATGCCGATCCAGTCCCAGCCCACGGCGCCCGGGTCCAGCAGCGAGTCGCTCCATTCGTGGTCCAGCCAGGCGGTGCCGCGCACCGGCATTGCCACGCCGTCGCGGGTCAGCGTGCCCGCAACCGCCAACTGCGGCTGGCTGTAGTAGTGGCTGGCCTGTGCAGGCTGCGGCCCTTTGCGCGAGTAGCCCGCATCGCCTTGCAGCAGCAGCGGCTGCGTGGTGGCCAGGCTGAAATCGAAGGCGAAGCCGGCGCTGTCGCTGCGGGCACGTGCGCGGTAGCGGCTGCCACCGTCGCGTGCTTCGCGGATCAGCCCCCAGTCACGCAGCGACACCGCTGTGTCGCCCGTCGCGGCCTCGGCGATGCCGAAGCCGCTGCGGGCGATGCGCTGGTCGTGCCGCAGCTGGCCGCGTCGGAGGTCGGTCAGCGCCGCATGAGCGAACAGCAGTTGCCGTGCGGCAAAGCGGCTCGGGTGCTCGGCCGCAACATCGGTGCGTGAGCGGAAGAAAGTGATCTGGAAGCCGCAGCGGTCGGCCGGTGCGCGGCCGTCGTCCTGCACCGAGGCTGCTGCGGTGGCCGCGCCGGCTGCAGCGCCGGAGGCATCGGCGCTCACCGTGCCTGTGACGTACCACCATTCGATGCGCGCCTCTGGGTGCGCGCCGTGGTCGGCAGGAAACACCAGCGGGCGCGGGTGAATGCCGGTCTCCGCCGCTGGCGCCAGGGCCATGTCGGCAGCGCTTGCCGACCACGGCAGCACGGCCAGCGCCTGCACAAACCGGCGCCGCTGCAGCGCCGGGGCGTCGATCGCCCCGGCGGCAATCGACGGGCTGAAACAGGGATGGGGATCGGAAATCACGCCGCCGAGGATCGCACAGCCGCCACAAGCGCCCGGGCCTGATTGACAATGCCCGGTTGCCCGCCCGAGTCTGCTGTCCGATGTCCGAGTTCTCACTACCCACCGATTTCGACCTCAGCGATCACTTCGATCACGGCACGCTGATGCGCGCCATCGGGCTCAAGCCCGAGCAGGCATTGCTGTCGCAACATGAAGACAGCGATAGCCTGCATACCCGGCTGCGTGGCAGCGGCACCGCCGTCTATGAGCAGACGATCAGTTTTTTCATCGACCCGCGCACCGGCCTGCACCTGCGTGGCCTGTGCACCTGCCCGATCGGCTTCAACTGCAAGCATGTGGCTGCAGCGCTGATGGCGCATGAAGCCGCACTGGCGCGTGCGCGACGGCTCGGCACGAGCGGCGCCGATGCCAGCGTGGCGGCTGACGCCAGTGCGGTGGCTTGGGCGCAGAGCCGCATCCGCCGGCCCGCTGAACTGCCCTTGCGTGCTTCGGCCACCAATGCACCGTCACCTGCCTTTGCCGATGCGGCCGGTTTGCCCACTTCGCTCGAAACCTGGCTCGACAAGGCGCACCGCGCTTTCGTGCCCTCGCGCGCAGCCGATGACCCGGTGTCTGCCGACTTGCCGCGCGTGGCGCCGACCAAGCGCTTGATGTACGCGCTCGGCAGCGAGGACTCTTGCCTGATGCTCAGGCTGCACCTGGGCAGCACGAGGCGCGGCGGCGAGATCAGCCGCCACCATCCGCACGCGCCGAATGTGGCCGACATCCTGCGCACCCGGCCCTCGTATGTCGGTGTCGACGACGAATTTTTGCTGGCGGCCTTGCTGCCGTTCACGCTCAACCGACAGGGCGCCGTGCTGCCGCTCGCCGGGCGCACGGCTGCCGCCACGCTTGAACAACTGGTGCGTGTTGGCGCCTGCTGGTTCGTCGGCACGCCGGAGGCGCCGCCCGACACCCCGCCCGGCCCGCCGCTGGCGTGGGTCGATGAGCCCTTGCCGCTGCGTCTGCAGTGGCATGCGGATGACAGCGGGCAGTGGTCCACCCGATGGGATGTCGACTCGGCATCTGCTTGCGATGAATTGGATGCGCAGGCGTCGGAACCCGGCGTCTCTGCGCTCAAAGTGATGAGCCTCGTGCTGTTGCCGCAGCCCCATGCGGTGGTCAGCGACGCAGATGGTCTGATCAGCATCCGCCCCGCCGATGTGTCGGCCAGCGGCCTGGGCACTTCCACCATCCGCTGGCTGGCCGGCATGCCGCCGGTGCCGAACATCGCCTTGCCCGCGCTGGTGGGCAGGCTGCGCTCGCTGGGGCTGGCGCACCAAGTCGCGCTGCCGCTGCCCGAGCCGCATGCGCAACCGCTGCAAGAACTCGGCGAGCTCACCTTGCAACCGGTGCTGCGCCTACTGACCTGCCCGAACGTGCCGTCCGAAACCTGGCTCGAAGGCCATCAGCGCCCGCCACCTGCAGGTCAGCCGCTGCGCCAGGCGGCCGTTCAATTGCTGCTGCGCTACGAGCTGGCCTGCCCGGACGGCCGGCGTGGCGGTGCGGCCATCGATTTCAATTTCCCGGCTGGCGCGTCCGACGTCGCTTTCCTGGAACAGCCCGACCCCGCGCGGCCGGGCCAGATGCTGCTGACGCGCTTTCGCCGCAACGCATTGGCCGAAGCACAGGCCATGCAGCATCTGTTCGAGCAACTAGACTTGCGGCCGTGGAGCCGCGTGGCTGCATTCGCCCTCGACCGTCTGGCCGCATTGAAGGCAGGTCGCCTGCAGGCCGGCGCGCTGCCCCCGGCGCTGGAAGACGGCGTGCTGATCCTGGTGCCGACCACACGCGATGCCTGGCCGACGCTGCTCAGCCACCAGGTGCCGGCCTTGCAGGCGACCGGCTGGCGCATCGAGCGTGCTGACGACTTCCCGTTCGAGGTCTACGAGGCGGATGACTTCGAGTTGCGTCTCGACGAGGCGACCGACGGTGGCACCGACTGGTTTCGCATCGGGCTGAAGGTCAGCGTTGGCGGCATGCCGGTCGATTTGGTGCCGCTGCTGGTGGGCCTGGTGCAAGCCGGCTGGCTCAAGCTGGAAGCGTCTTTGAGCAACGCCGACGGCGAGGTCTTGCTGCCCTGGCCCGACGACAGCACGCCGCCGCTGGCGGCCTCGTCACCCAACGCCCGGGCGCTCAAACGCGAGCGGCTGCTGCGCCTGCCGGTGGCGCGCATTGCGCCCTTGGTCGCCTGGCTGCGCGGCGTGTTCGGCACCAGCGGTTTCGCCTCCGGCGAGGCGCGGGTGTCGCGCTTCGAGCTGGGCGCGATCGAGACGCTGTCGGCTGGCCTCGCGTTGCGGGCGCCGCCCGCCCTTGACCAGTTGCTGGCTCAGCTGCGTCAGTTGCGCACTGGCGAGGGCCTGCCTCCGGTGGCGGTGTCGCCGAATGTGCAGGCCCAGCTGCGGCCCTACCAGCTCGACGGCCTGGCGTGGATGGATTTTTTGCGCCGCGCCGGTTTCGGCGGCGTGCTGGCCGACGACATGGGCCTGGGCAAGACGCTGCAAACGCTCGCCTTGCTGCAGGCCGAGCTGGACGCCGGGCGGCTCGACCGGCCAAGCCTGGTCGTCGTGCCGACCAGCCTGCTGGAGAACTGGCTGGCCGAAGCGAGCCGCTTCACGCCGCAGCTGCGCATGCTGGTGCTGCACGGCAAGCAGCGCGCGCAACAGTTCAAGGGCATTGCCCGCGCACATGTCGTGGTCACCAGCTACCCGCTCGCGGTGCGCGACATGGCAGTGCTGGCCAGCTACGCCTGGCATTACCTGGTGCTCGACGAAGCGCAGCGCATCAAGAACAGCCGCAGCCAGGCGACGGTGTCGCTGAAGGCGCTGAATGCGCGCCATCGCTTGGGCCTGTCGGGCACACCGCTGGAGAACCACCTGGGCGAGTTGTGGAGCCTGATGGATTTCGTCAGCCCCGGCCTGCTCGGCAACGAGGCGCAGTTCCGCGAGCACTACCGCAACCCGATCGAGAAGCGGCAGGAGACCTTGCAGGCTGAACACTTGGCACGGCGGGTGCGGCCGTTCATCCTGCGGCGCACCAAGCTGCAGGTGGCGCAGGACCTGCCGGAGAAGACCGAGACGCTGCTGCGTGTCGAGCTCGACGGCACGCAGCGTGACCTCTACGAAACCGTGCGCGCCACGATGGACAGCAAGCTGCGCGAGGCAATTGCCAAACAAGGGCTGGCGCGCAGCCAGATCGTTGTGCTCGATGCGCTGCTGAAGCTGCGCCAGGTGTGCTGCGACCCGCGATTATTGAAGGTGCGCACCTCAGCGCCACAGGACGACGATGACGCGCTGGCAGACGCAGCCTTTGGCGCCGCCGTCATCGACAAGCCGGTCACCCGTCACCACGCCTCGACCGTTGCGCCGTCGGCCAAGCTCGACTTGCTGCGCGACCTGCTGCCCACGCTGGTCGAAGACGGGCGCCGCATCCTGGTGTTCTCGCAGTTCACTGAAATGCTGGCACTGATCGAGCCGGAGTTGGCGCGACTCAACCTGGACTATCTCAAGCTGACCGGTGAAACCATCAACCGCGGCGCGGTGGTGAAGGCATTTCAGGACGGCGATGCGCCGATTTTCCTGATCAGCCTGAAAGCGGGCGGTGTCGGCCTCAACCTCACGGCGGCCGACACGGTGATCCTCTACGACCCGTGGTGGAATCCGGCAGTCGAGCAGCAGGCGATCGACCGTGCTTACCGCATCGGGCAGGGCAAGCCGGTGTTCGTCTACAAGCTTGTGGCCAGCGGCACGGTGGAAGAAAAGATGCTGGAGTTGCAGGCCCGAAAGGCGGGCTTGGCCGATTCGCTGCTGTCGGGCGTGGCCGGCATGACCGCCTTGACGGCGCAGGATTTCGACGAGCTGTTCAAGCCGCTCGGAGGCGATTGAACGGGCATCGCGGCTGCGATGCCCACAGCCGACTATTTCTTCTTCGGATCGACCTGGTTGCCAATCACGCCACCTACCGCTGCACCGCCCAGCGTGCCCAGGGTGCCGCCGCCGGTCAGGATTGCGCCAGCTGCCGCGCCGACACCGGCACCGACGGCAGTGTTCTTGTCGCGCTGGCTCATGTTGCCGCAGCCAGTGGCGGCCACGGAGACGAGCAGGGCCGTGATCGCAACGCCATAGCGTGAAAGGGTCAGTGGGTAGTGCATTTTTGAATCTCCAATGTTTGGGTAACAGCCCATACGCACGGATCATGCGCGCTTTGGCTGACGATCGCCATCGTCGCGGGCCGTGTCAACTTGTCAGCCGTGGACTACGTCACACCGATTCAGGCCAATCGGGACGCTGACTGTGCCTCTAGGGCATCGCGCCGACATTGCGCTTGCAGCGCCAGCCAACCCGCTTCACCGAGCGCTGTCATCGTGCGCAGATTGGCCTCGTAGATCGCTTCGGCGTCAGGAAAAGCCTGCACCGCGCGATCGATGCTGGCCTCGCGAAGCAAGTGCAGCGTGGGGTAGGGCGAGCGGTTGGTCGCGTTGGTCACGTCATCGGGCTCGGTGCCTTCGAACTGGTACGCCGGGTGAAAGCTCGCCAGCTGCAATTTGCCGTCGCAGCCCATCTCGGCCAGTGCCGCCTCGGCCACATCGAGGAAGTCGTTGTGGTCGGCGAAATCGTGCAGCACCTGCGGATGCACCAGCAGCGTTGTGTCGCACAGCGCCGGGTCGGTGTCGCGCAGCCGTTGCGCTTCGTCGCACAGCGTACGCAACAGCGTGTCGGTGTCGGTGGTGGCGCTCGCCACGCAGCGCAACTGGCCCTTCACGCGCACGGCGCGGGCGAAGGGGCAAAGGTTCAGGCCGATCACCACCCGATCGACCCAGGCCAGTGTTTCGGCCGCCGCTGTGGCCAGCATTTCTGGATCAGTCGTGCCCAATGGCGTCTTTCGAAGCTTCGGCCGTCCAGAAGCCTTCGACCAGGTGTTCGTTCGGGCGAAACTTGGATTTGTAGGCCATCTTGTGGCTGGCACCGATCCAGTAACCGAGGTACAGGTAGGGCAGCTTTAACAGCGCCGTCTGTTCGATCTGCCACAGGATGTTGTAAGTGCCGTAGCTGGTGTTGTCTTCCGGCTCGTAGAAGGTGTACACCGCCGACAGGCCGTCGTTCAGGATGTCGAGGATCGACACCATCTTCAGCACCCCGAGCTGCCCAGGCTCAGCGTTTGCCACCGGCTCGCGGAATTCCACCAGCCGTGAATTGACGCGGCTTTGCAGCAGGAACTGGGTGTATTGGTCAACGCTGTCGTTGTCCATGCCACCACCGCTGTGGCGACCTGACTGGTAGCGCAGGTAGAGCTGGTAGTGCTCCTGCACAAAGCCCAGCTTCAGCACCCGCGCCTGCAGCGTGCCATGCGACTTCCAGGCGCGGCGCTGGCTGCGTGTGGGCTCGAAGCGGGTGACCGGTACGCGCAGCGGCACGCAGGCATGGCAATGGTCGCAGTGCGGGCGGTAGGTGAACATGCCGCTGCGCCGAAAACCGTTGCCCACCAAGCCTGAGTAGACATCCGACTGGATGATGTGGCTGGGCGTGGCGACCTGCGAGCGGGCCATCTTGCCCGGCAGGTAGCTGCACGGATAGGGCGCCGTTGAGTAGAACTGCAAGGACGCGAGAGGGAGCTCTTTCGGGTGAGTCACGAACGGCCTTCGTCAGGGGAAGCCTCAACGCTGGTGGACGGCGACGACAGCTGCGACCACAGTCGTTGACGATAGGTCCACGACGTCACCGGCGGCGCTTGCACACGCTCGGTAATCGCGGCTTCGAACATGCCGCGCGGCAGTTCGCGACCGCCCATCGAGTGGAGGTGGCCGGTGCGCTGCTGGCAGTCGATCAGGTCGATGCCGTGCGCGCGACCGAAGCACACCAGCGCGGCCAGCGCGATCTTCGATGCATCGGTGCGCCGCGAGAACATCGACTCGCCGAAAAACATGCGGCCGATGCCCACACCGTACAGGCCGCCTGCCAGTTCGCCGTCGATCCAGGTCTCGACGCTGTGCACCGCGCCCAGGGTGTGCCAGTGGCTGTAAGCGGCGACCATGCCGGGCACGATCCAGGTGCCGTCCTGTCCGTCGCGTGGGCTGGCGGCGCAGGCCGCGATGACCTCGTCGAAAGCGCTGTCGATGCGCACCTCGCAAGCTGGCGAGCGGGCGAACCTGGCGATGGTTTTGCGCAGCGATCGGCTGAGTTTGAAGTCGTCCGTCCACAGCACCATCCGCGGGTCGGGCGACCACCACAGCACCGGCTGCCCCTCGCTGTACCAAGGGAACACGCCTTTGGTGTATGCCTCGGTGAGCCGCGCGGGGCTCAATTCGCCGCCAGCTGCGAGCAGCCCCGGCGCGTCGGAGCCGGTTGGCAGCGCCCACCGCGTGTCGGGTAGCGGGTCGCTCTCGTCGCGCAGGCAGTGGATCACCTGCGGATCCCCCCGACAGCGTGGTCTGACAACGCGCTGATGTGCCAGTCAAGATTGCTCACCGTGTTGCGCCTCTGTGCGTTTGCGATGAAATTATCGTAACCGCCGGGGCGTGCAGGCCTCGAGACAGTGGCGGCCCCGGCCGGCGCACGCGGCCGACATGGCACTCGCGACGCGGCTTTGTGGTTCCTGATACAAGACGCCTCTGGGGGTTCAATCCTGTGCGTGATGCCGTTGGTTTCGCTGCGTTCGCTGTGCTGCTGTCGCTGGGCAATGGGCTGTCGTGCGCGGCGGAGCCGATCACGGCGCCGCGTCCTGGAGTGGCAGCCTCGGCGGTGCCCGCTGACAGCGCCCGCACGGTCTACATGCAGCGCGATGCCCATGGCAAGACCGTGTTCACCGACCGGCCAGCGGCGGGTCTGGTTACCGAGCGGCGCTGGGCCTTCGAGCCCGAGGACGCGGAGGCTGCCGCTGCGCGCCGCGACGCCAGCCGCGCGCAGTCGGAGCGGGTGACCGAACGCATCCAGCGCTCGATCGATGAGCAGCAGCAACGCGTCAACGAGCTGCAGATCGAGCAGCTTCGCGCGCAACGTGCCGCCGATGCGCTGCAGGCCGAGCGCCTGCGTCAACGCGAGCGGGATGACGACAGCCGCTATGTGCTGCTGCCGCCCTATGCGCGCCGGTTCGGCTACACGCCGTTTGGCCAGGTCGGCCCTTATCGCCCTGATGTGCAGCCGCCCAGGCCGAAGCCACCGGTTCAGCCCGCGGCGCCCACCGGCCCGTCGGCGCCGCCAGTCCTGTCGCGCTGACGGCGCGAGGGCGCTGTTGGCGATTTTCCGAGCGCCGTGTCAGGACAGCATGCGCTCGGCCGCTTCCGGGTTCGCAGCCGCTGCCCGCACCGCGCCCCGTGCTTCGATCTGTTCGGCGATGTATTGCGCGTCCCGGGCCACACCGGAGAAGCGGCCCGAGCCCCAGGTGTGCAGCCAAGGCAGGCCCAGAAAGTACACCCCTGGCTGTGCGGTGACGCCCCGCACATGGCCCGGCTGGCCGCGCCCGTTGAACACCGGCACGTCGAGCCAGCCGAAATCGGGCTGGAAGCCGATGCACCAGATCACCGAGCTGATGCCCGAGTCGCGCAGCTTCAGCCGGGTGCGTTCGGCCGCGGGCTCCCATACAGGCCTATAGACCGACGGCGGTGGTGCGCCGATGCCGGCCTTTTCGATGTAGTTGTCGATCGAGGCGTTGATACCGTTATAGATGCGGTCGGCGTGGTCGAGGTTGTGGCGCAGGTCGGGGTTGAAGATCAACGTGTCGTCTTCCAGGCCGATCAACTGACCGTACAGGTCCATGCCTTCGCGAGCGAACTGCCGCAGGTCGATGTCGCGCCCGCCATCGCGGCCAGTGACG
>JANPNF010000006.1:0-1528 GCA_031427315.1 Burkholderiales bacterium
CTTGTAGTGCACCAGAGCCAGCGGGTCGGCGTGACGCGGCTCGACCACCAGCACGTTGCGCAGGTTGCGCGATGCCAGCAGCAAGTTGTCGTCGACCTCATGCGAGATCACCAGCACGGAATCAAAGCCCATCGCCTTCAATTTAGCGGCGAAGTCTTTGGTCTTCGGCGAATCAACTTCCATCGAATCGATCACCGCCAGACGACCTTCACGGGCCAGCTGCGAAAAGATCGCCGCCATGCCGGCGCGATACATCTTCTTGTTGACCTTCTGAGTGAAATTCTCGTCCGGGCTGTTCGGGAAGATCCGACCGCCGCCGCGCCACAGGGGCGAAGACGACATACCAGCGCGAGCACGTCCGGTGCCTTTCTGGCGCCACGGCTTCTTGGTCGTGTGCTTGACTTCGGCGCGACCCAGCTGGGCGCGGGTGCCTTGGCGTGCGTTGGCCTGGAAGGCCACGACGATCTGGTGCACCAGCGCTTCGTTGTAGTCACGAGCGAACAGGGTGTCGGGCGCGTCGACTTTCGACGTGGCTTGGCCCTGCGCGTTGAGGAGCTCGAGCTGCATCAGTTAGCTCCTCTTTTGGCTGGCTCGTTGGAAGCGTTCTTGGCTTTCACCTTGACAGCGGGCGAAACGACGATGTGGCCGTTCTTCGAGCCCGGCACCGCGCCGCGCACCAGCAGCAGCTGACGGGCTTCGTCGATGCGGATGATGTCGAGGTTCTGCGTCGTCTTGGTCACGTCACCGCGGTGGCCGGACATTTTTTTGCCGGGAAACACGCGGCCAGGATCTTGCGCCATCGAGATCGAGCCCGGCACGTTGTGCGAACGGCTATTGCCGTGCGACGCGCGCTGCGACTTGAAATTGTGGCGCTTGATCGTGCCAGTGAAGCCTTTGCCGATCGAGGTGCCTTGCACGTCGACCTTTTGGCCCACGGCGAACACGCCGGTGACAGCAACTTGGGCGCCTGGCTTGTAGCCAGCAGCCACGTCGGCTTCCACGCGGAATTCTCTGAGAATTTCACCCGCTTCAACACCGGCTCTCGCGAGGTGTCCGGCCAGCGGCTTGTTGACGCGGGACGCCTTGCGCGTACCGAACGCGACCTGAATCGCGCTGTAGCCGTCTGTCTCTGCGGTCTTGATCTGCGCCACACGGTTGTTGGACACGTCGAGCACCGTCACGGGAACGGCGTCGCCGTCGTCCGTGAAAATGCGCATCATGCCCACCTTGCGGCCCAGCAATCCGAGGCGATTGCTTAGACTCATGATGGTTCTCCGGCCCCGCAAAGCGAGACCTTTGTTGCACACACCCGACATCGATTGGCCGGGCTGATTTGATGGAGCCGCCACCGAAGTGGCGTGCCCAGAAAAGCCTACGAGTATAGCAGGCGCGGAGTGTTCCGCAACTGCTGTCTCGCCTAAGTATTTACTGCAGCTTGATTTCGACGTCCACGCCGGCCGGCAGGTCAAGCTTCATCAGCGCGTCGACTCACTTAGCTAGTTCTGCTTGACAGGGACAGGCACCGATC
>JANPNF010000007.1:0-4372 GCA_031427315.1 Burkholderiales bacterium
GCTCGCGCAACGGGTTCGCAGAGTTGACACCGAGTTCCGGGCCTTATCCCGGCGCTCGCGAATGCGTAGCCCGGAACAATCCATTACCGACGATTGACTCTGGGCAGCCCGCCCTGGCGCAGCGTGTGGCCGAGAGGGCGACTGATGACAGTGCCGGTGCCCCTGGGCCGACGTGTACCCCTGTGGCTTCTGCCCATTGCGGTGATCCTGCTGGGTACCTGCATCGGCGGCGCGGCGGGCCTGTGGCTGCAGCGCGAGCACGAAGCGCAGGCCATGGCCGACTTCGCGCGCAGTGCGGCGCGCGTGGCCGAGACCATCGAGGCGCGCATCCAGAAACCGATCTACGGGCTGCGCGGTGCGCGCGGGCTCTATGCGGCCAGCGACAAGGTGCAGCGGCGCGAGTTCCGCGCCTTCGTCGAGTCGCGCGATCTGCCGCAAGAGTTCCCCGGTGTGCGGGGCTTCGGCTTCATCCAGCGCGTGCTGCGCACCGACCTGCCGGCTTTCGTGGCCGCCGAGCGGGCCGACGAGGCACCGCAGTTCGCGCTGCGTGAACTGGCAGCGCTGGATGAGGACGACCTCTATGTCATCAAGTACATCGAACCCTACACGCCCAACATGTCAGCGCTGGGCCTGGACATCGGCTCCGAGCCGATCCGCCGCGAAGCCGCCGAGCGCGCTGTGGCCACCGGGCTGCCCACGCTCACCGCCGCCATCACGCTGGTGCAGGACACCGGGCGCAGCACCGGCGTCTTGCTCTTTGTGCCCGTCTTCCGGCAGGGCGCCGACCCGACCACGCCAGCGCAGCGCCGCCAGGCCCTCCTGGGGCTGCTGTATGCGCCGATGGTGGTGGGCGAGATGCTCGCCGCCGTGCCCGAGGTCGCGGCGGGGCTGGTCCACTTCCAGCTTGTCGACAGGGTGGCCGGCCACACGATCTTCAGCAGCGGTGATGCCGGGGCCAGCGTCGCCGCAGGCGCCGTCGCCCCGCTGCAGGCGGGCCGCTTCGCCGACGAACGCAAGCTCTCGCTGCCCGGCCGCGAGACACTGCTGCGCGTGCGCAGCACACCGCAGTTCGATGCGGCGCACAGCAACGCATCGCCGTGGATCGTCGCTGGCGGCGGTGCCCTGGCCAGTGGCCTGCTGGGCGTGGCGCTGTCCCTGCTGATGCGGCAGCAGGCCTCGCTGCGCAGGCGCGCCGAGGCGCTGGCCGAGAGCCTGACCGCCGACCTGCAACGGCTGGCCGTGGTCGCCCGCCGCACCAACAACGCGGTCGTCATCACCGACGTCCAGCGCCGCATCACGTGGGTCAACGAGGGCTTCGAACGCGTCACCGGCTACAGCGCCGCCGAGGCCCTCGGCCAGTCGCCGGGCGCCCTGCTGCAGTGCGCCAGTACCGACGCCGCCACCGTCGCAGCGCTGCGCACGGCACTGAATGCCGGCGAGCCCTTCCAGGGCGAGATCCTGAACCGCGCCAAGGACGGCCGCCATTACTGGCTGGCGCTGGACATCCAGCCGCTGTACGACGACGATGGCTCGCACCAGGGTTTCATGGCCATTGAGTCCGACATCACCGAGCGCAAGAACGCCGAGCGCGAACTGGTCCGCGAGCGCCAGCGCCTGAACAACATTCTCGAAGGCACCAACGTCGGCACCTGGGAGTGGAACGTCGAGACCGGGGCCACGGTGTTCAACGAACGCTGGGCGCAGATCGTGGGCTACACCCTTGCCGAGCTGTCGCCGACCAGCATCGACACCTGGACGCGATTCACGCACCCGGATGACCTGCGGGCGTCGTCGATCGCGCTGGAGCGCCACTTCGATGGCGGTTCGCCGACCTACGAGTGCGAGGCGCGCATGCGCCACCGTGACGGCCACTGGGTCTGGGTGCTCGACCGCGGCAAGCTCTTCAGCCGCAGCGACGACGGCCGGCCGCGCTGGATGGCCGGCACGCACATGGACATCACCGAGCGCAAGGCCGCCGAAGCTGCGTTGCGCGCCAGCCAGGTGCTGTTGGACAAGACCGGGCGCATCGCGGGTGTCGGCGGCTGGGCCGTCGAGCTGGAGCCGCAGGCCATCCGCTGGAGCGACGAGACCTGCCGCATCCACGACTGCGAACCCGGCCACCAGCCGGACATGGAAGAAGCGATCAACTACTACACGCCCGATGCGCGCGCGGTGGTGGCGCAGGCGGTGCAGCGTTGCATCGCCAGCGGCGAGGGCTTCGACTTCGAGCTGCCGATGGTCACGGCGCGGGGACGCGAAATCTGGGTGCGTTCGGTGGGTGAACTGGAATCCGCCGACGGCCGGCCGCTGCGCTTGGTGGGCACTTTCCAGGACGTGACGGCACGCCGCCAGCTCGAGGCCGAGGTGCGGCGCAAGAGTGAACTGCTCACCAGCGTGATCGAGAACCTGCCGTGCGGCCTGAGCGTGTTCGACGGTGAGCGGCAACTGGTGGCCTCGAACACCGAGTTCAGACGCCTGCTGGACTTTCCCGACGCGCTGTTTGCCGGCGCCGTCACCCGTCTCGAGGACGTGATCCGCTTCAACGCCGAGCGCGGCGAATATGGCGGCGGCGACTTGGAGACCACCGTGCAGACGGTCATTGATCGCACGCGCATCCAGTGCATCGAACCGCACCAGTTCGAACGGGTCCGCCCTGACGGCACGCCGCTGGAAATCCGCGGCGGCCCGATGCCGAGCGGCGGCTTCGTCACCACCTACACCGACGTCAGTGCCCGCAAGCGCGCCGAGGCCGAGGTGCAGCGCGCCAGCGCCCTGCTGCGTGGCTCCATCGACGCGCTGGACGATGCCTACGCGCTGTTTGACGCCGACGGGATCCTGGTGCTGTGCAACCAGCCCTACCGCGACTTGTACCCGCTGTGCGCAGAGCTGATGGTGCCGGGCGTGCGATTCGAGGACATCGTGCGAACGGGCGCCGAGCGCGGCCAGTATGCCGACGCCATCGGCCGCGTCGATGCCTGGGTGGCCGAGCGCATGGCCATCCACCGCCAGCCGTCTTCGAAGGTGACGCGGCGCCTCGGCGACGGCCGATACCTGCGCGTCGGCGAACGCCGCATGGCCGACGGCCACATCGTGGGCTACCACGTCGACATCACCGAGCTCGTGCGCGCCACCGAGGCCGCGCAGGAGGCCTCGCGCTCGAAGAGCCAGTTCCTGGCCAACATGAGCCACGAGATCCGCACGCCGATGAACGCCATCCTGGGCATGCTGTCGCTGCTGAAGAAGACCGAGCTGACCACGCGGCAGGCCGACTACGCCGGCAAGACCGAGGGCGCGGCGCGCTCTCTGCTGGGGCTGCTGAACGACATCCTCGACTTCAGCAAGGTCGAGGCCGGCAAGATGACGCTGGACCCGCACCCCTTCCGCCCGGACCAGCTGTTGCGCGACCTCGGCGTGATCCTGGCCGCCAACAGCGGGGGCAAGCCCATCGAGGTGCTGTTCGACATCGACCCGCAGCTGCCGCCGGTGCTGGTGGGCGACGCGATGCGCCTGCAGCAGGTGTTGATCAACCTGGGCGGCAACGCGATCAAGTTCACGGCCCAGGGCGAAGTAGTGGTGTCGGTGGTGGTCGTGGAGCGCGGCAGCGAAGCGGTAACGCTGGAAGTGGCCGTGCGCGACTCCGGCATCGGCATCGCGCCCGAGAACCAGCAGCACATCTTCAGCGGCTTCTCGCAGGCCGAGGCCTCCACCACGCGCCGCTTCGGCGGTACCGGCCTGGGCTTGGCGATCTGCCAACGCCTGGTGGGCCTGATGGGGGGTGAACTGCGGCTGGACAGCGCGGTGGGCCGCGGCAGCAACTTCCACTTCCGCATCAAACTGGCCGTCGGCTCCGACGCGGCCGGTGCCGGGCTGGCGCCTTTGCGCCTGCGCCAGCCCGCCGCGCTGCGTGTGCTGGTGGTCGACGACAACCCGCTGGCGCGCGACCTGATGCAACGCATGGCGGAATCGCTGGGCTGGCAGGTGACCCTGACTGACAGCGGGGAGGCGGCGCTGGACTGCTTGCAAGGCGAAGGCGCTGCCTTCGATGCCGCCTTCATCGACTGGCAGATGCCGGGCATGGACGGCTGGCAAGCCTGCCAACAGATTTCCGGGGCGTTGCAAGGCAGGTGCGGCACCGCTGCTCATCATGGTCACGGCCCACGGCCGCGACATGCTGTCGCAGCGCAGTCAAGAAGAGCAGGCGCTGGTGCACGGCTTCCTGGTCAAGCCGGTCACAGCGTCGATGCTGTACGACGCCGTCGTCGATGCGCGGTCAGACCCTGAAGCGCTGCAGGCCTCACGCACGGGCACATCGACGTCGGTGCAGCGCTTGCCCGGCTTGCGCCTGCTGGTGGTGGAAGACAACGCCAACAAC
>JANPNF010000008.1:0-11936 GCA_031427315.1 Burkholderiales bacterium
ATCCACGACCGCGCGATGGACGGCCGGCTGACGCCCCTGCCCGACCTGGTGCTGCCGCAGCCGCCCGAGATGGACATGGGCGGCCACGGGCTGTACTCGACAGTGGCCGACTACATGAAGTTCATCCGCATGATCCTCAACGACGGTGCCGGGCCGAACGGCCGCGTGTTGAAGGCGGAAACCGTCGCGCAGATGTCGCGCAACGGACTGGGCGCGCTCAAGGTCGGCGGCTGGCCGACCTCGATCCCGTCACTGACCAACGCGGGCGAGTTTTTCCCCGGCACATCGAAGTCGTGGGCCTACACCTTCATGGTCAACGACGAAGACACCCCGACGGGACGCCCCGCCGGCTCGCTCATGTGGGCGGGCTTGGCGAATCTGTTCTACTGGATTGATCGCAAGAACGGCATCGGCGGTTTTTGGGGATCACAAATCTTGCCGTTTCAGGACGTGTCGTCGTACCCCGGATTCGTCGACTTCGAGAGCACGGTGTACCGGCATCTGAGCCGCTGAGGCACAGACTTCGCTCAGGTGTGCAATCTGACGCATGCCCTCCAGAATCACAGCGTTGACGCGCCAGCGGCGTCCGACGCACCATGCCCACATGCCTTCTAGGTAAGCCTTACCAAGTACCGACCATGAACCAATTTCCCGCTGCTTCACTCCTGCTGCTCACCGCATTGGCCTGCGCCTCAGCGTCAGCGTCAGCCGAGACCCTGAATTTCGAAGCGCTCCCCGCCGGGGACCTCCACACGACGACGGTCAATTTGCCGCAGGCACACATCCTGGGCTTGGGCACCACCTTCTACAGCCGTGAGTTTTTCGCGGGGGCGGGCGGCTCCATCTGCTCGGGCTTCTATCCGGACGACGTGTCGCTGTCGTGCGCCAAAGATCTGCAAATCACGTTCACAACCGCCGTCAGTCAGCTGAGCTTGGAAGCGATCGGCTATGACGACGGCGACAGCGTCACGATCTCGGCGTATGCGGGCAGTTCGCTGCTCGGCAGTCGTCAGGTTGACACTGACAACGGTGCCGTTGATTTCAGCGCATTCAGTGGTGTCACGAAGCTGGTTTTCGACGACCAGAGTACGGGTTCTGGCTTCGCCTACGGCAAGTTCAGCTTCACTTCGTTGACGAGCCCGGTGCCTGCGCCGGCCACTGGATTGCTGATGCTGTTGGGTGTCGCAGCACTCGGTCCATTCGCCCGCCGCCGTCAGGCCGCCTGATCCACCTCCGGTCCAAGCGGCGTGAGCCCGTTCTACACGGGCGACGTGCCTTGCAGCGCCTCATCGAGCGCCTCCACCCAGTGCTTCACCGGCGAGGTCGTTCCCGACTGCAGGTGTTGGATGCACCCGATATTGGCCGACACGATGACCTGCGCCCCGGCTTGCGCCAAGTCGGCCAATTTGCGGTCGCGCAGTTGGTAGGCGAGCGTCGGCTGCAAAACAGAGTAGGTGCCCGCCGAGCCGCAGCACAGGTGGCTCTCAGACGGTGCCAGCTGCACATCGAAGCCGAGTGCGCCCAGGTGCGTCTCGACGCCGCCGCGCAACTGCTGTGCATGCTGCAGGGTGCACGGCGGGTGGAAGGCCAGGCGCGCCGTGGGTTGGCGATGGATTCGTGATTTCAATACCGGTTGCAAAAGAGGCACCAGCTCGGGCAGCAACTCGCTCAAGTCTTTCGTCAGCGCGCTGATGCGCCGGGCCTTGTCCGCATAGGCCTCATCGCGCGCCAAGGCGTGGCCGTAGTCCTTCACCGTGGCGCCGCAGCCCGAGGCGTTCATCACGATGGCTTCGACCTTGTTCGCGAGCACGCTGGGCCACCAGGCGTCGATGTTGCGGCGCATGTCGGCCAAGCCGCCTTCGCGGTCGCCCAGGTGGCTGCGGATCGCGCCGCAGCAGCCGGCCTCCTCGGCCACCACCGTCTGGATACCGGCCACATCGAGAACGCGCGCGGTGGCACTGTTGATGTTGGGCCGCATCGTCGGCTGCACGCAGCCCATCAGCATCAGCACCTTGCGCGGATGCTCGCGCTGCGGCCAGCGGTGCGCGAGGGCCTGTTCGGCCGCGCTGGGTTTGGCGGCGACCTTGCTCTTCAGCGACGCTGGCAGCAGCGGGCGCACCAGCTGACCGAGCTTCATCGCCGGGTCGAACAGCGGCGAGGTCAGCCCTTCCTTCAGCAGCCAGCGCACCGCCTGCTCGCCGCGCGGACGCTTCACTTTCTCATCGACGATGCGGCGGCCGATCTCGACCAGCTCGCCGTATTGCACACCTGATGGGCAGGTGGTCTCGCAGTTGCGGCAGGTCAGGCAGCGGTCGAGGTGCGATTGCGTCTTGCGGGTCGGCGCAGCGCCTTCGAGCACCTCCTTGATCAGGTAGATGCGGCCGCGCGGGCCGTCGAGTTCATCGCCCAGCAGTTGGTAGGTGGGGCAGGTGGCCGTGCAGAAGCCGCAGTGCACGCACTTGCGCAGAATGGCTTCGGCGACCTCACCGTCTGGCGTGCCCTTGAATTCAGAAGACAGGTTCGTTTGCATGGATTCAGGCGTGGGCGTCAGCAGCCAGGGTAGAGCCGACCGGGATTGAACACGCCGTGCGGATCGAACGAGCGTTTCAGCTCGCGATGGATGCGCTCCAGCGGCGAGCCCAGCGGGGCAAACGCGCCGGCTGACTTGTCGGCGCTGCAAAACAGCGTCGCGTGGCCGCCTGCGTGCTTGGCGATGTCACGCAAGCGGGTCGCGGTAGCGGCATCGGCGCTGGGCGTCACGCACCAGCGCTGGCCACCGGCCCATTCGACCAGCGGCGAACCAGGCAAATCAAGCATCGGCGTGGTTTGCGGAACCGACAGTCGCCACAGCGCAGCGCCCGCATCCACCGCAGCCCGGGCGGCCGTGAAGAACTCGTCACGGTGATCGCGCAGACCTTGCCAGAACGGGTCGGCGAGACTTGGCTCGACCACCTCACCCCCGAGTGCCTGAAACTTTGCAGTGGCCGCCTGCACCGCGGCCACTGCCCCGCGCATGCGCACGACCAGCTGGTCGTTCCACAGCGCACTGGCATTCAGTGGCAGCGGCTGCCCGCCCCACTGGTGCAGTTGCGCCAGCGCCTCGGTTTGTTTCATGTCGAAGCGCAGCGTCACCGTGGCCGGCGCAACCGGCAACACCTTGATCGACACTTCCAGGATCACGCCCAGTGTGCCGAGCGAGCCGACCAGCAGCCGTGACACGTCGTAGCCGGCGACGTTCTTGATCACCTGCCCGCCGAAGCTCATCACCTCACCCTGACCGTTGAGCAACGTGGCACCGAGGATGTAATCGCGCACCGCGCCAACTGCGGCCCGCGACGGGCCCGACAGGCCCGCTGCCACCATGCCGCCGACCGTGCCCCCCGCAGAAAAATGCGGCGGCTCAAACGGCAGGCACTGGCCCTTGTCGGAGAGCACGGCTTCAAGCTCGGCCAGCGGCGTGCCGCAGCGCGCGGTGACCACCAGCTCGGTCGGCTGGTAGCTGGAGATGCCGGCCAGCTCGGTGGTGGACAGCACCTCGCCCCGCGGCTCTTCACCGTAGAAGTCTTTCGTGCCACCGCCGCGGATGCACAGCGGGGTGCCCGCTTGCTGTGCCGCCCGCACGCGGTCGATCAGGCGTGCGAGCGCAGGGTCGAGTTCAGGCATCGGGCTTAAAAGCGAGGCAGGTCGGGGAACGGCAACAGCCCCTTGCGCACATGCATCTTTCCGTACTCGGCGCAGCGGTGCAGCGTCGGGATCACCTTGCCGGGGTTGAGCAGTTCGGCGGGGTCGAACGCGCGCTTCACCGCGAACATCTGCTCGCGCTCGGCGGGTGTGAACTGCACGCACATCGAGCTGAGTTTTTCGATGCCGACGCCGTGCTCGCCGGTCACCGTGCCCCCCAGCCGCACGCTGGTCTCGAGGATGTCGGCACCGAACAGCTCGCAGCGGCGCAGCTGATCAGCGTCGTTGGCGTCGTACATGATCAACGGGTGCAGGTTGCCATCGCCTGCGTGAAAGACGTTGCAGCAGCGCAGGCCGTAGGTGAGCTCCATCTCGGCGATGCGCACCAGGATCTCGGCCAGCTTGTTGCGCGGAATCGTCGAGTCCATGCACATGTAATCGGGGCTGATGCGCCCACTGGCCGGGAAGGCGTTCATGCGGCCGCTCCAGAACTTCAGCCGCTCGGCCTCATCGCGGCTGATGTCGAAGCGCGTTGCGCCCGCGGCTTCGAGCACCGCAACCATGCGGCCAATTTCCTCTTCCACCTCTTCGGGCGTGCCGTCGCTCTCGCAGATCAGGATCGCGGCGGCTTCGAGGTCGTAGCCCGCGTGCACATAGTCTTCGACGCAGGCCGTCATCGGCTTGTCCATCATCTCCAGCCCAGCCGGGATGATGCCGGCGCCGATCAGCGAGGCCACTGCATGGCCAGCCTTGCGCACGTCGTCGAAGCTGGCGAGAATCGCGCGCGCCAGCTGCGGTTTGGGCACCAGCTTGACGGTCACTTCGACCGTGACGGCCAGCATGCCCTCGGAGCCGATCACGATGGCCAGCAGATCGAGGCCGGCCGCATCGAGTGCTTCGGAGCCGAAGGTGACCGCCTCACCCCGGGCGGTGTAGCCGCGCACCCGCAGCACGTTGTGGATCGTCAGGCCGTATTTCAGGCAGTGCATGCCGCCGGAGATTTCGGCCACGTTGCCGCCGATCGTGCAGGCGATCTTGCTGCTGGGATCGGGCGCGTAATAGAGGCCGTAGCGTGCCGCCGCTTCGCTGATCGCGGCGTTGCGCACGCCGCTCTGCACGACCGCGGTGCGGCTGACCGGGTCGACCTTGATAATCTTGTTGAACTTGGCGAGGCCGAGCGTCACGCCGAGTGCGTGCGGCGTGGCGCCACCGCTCAGCCCGGTGCCCGCACCGCGAGCGACGACCGGCACGCCGAGGTGGTGGCAAGCGGCCAGCACCGCCGACAGCTGCGCTTCGGTCTCGGGCAGCGCGACCGCCAGCGGCAGCTCGCGGTAGGCGGTCAGTCCGTCGCACTCGTAAGGCACCGTGTCCTCGTCTTGCCACAGCAGCGCGTGAGTGGGCAGCAGCGGCGCCAGTGCCGCCACCACCTCGGCACGCCGGGCAACGCGATCAACCCCTGACGAGCCCTGGGCCGGCGCTGCGAGATCCTTGGGGTTGACCGGGGCGTTCATCTGGCGACTCCATGGCACTGCGTTAAGAAACTCACTGTAGCGTCATCGCCCGCTGGCGCAGACCCTGCACGCCGCATCGCCCTGCCGGGCTCAGGGCGCCGCCCGGCCTCAAGCGGCAGGGGATGCGAACACCGTCAGCACGCCGGTGTAGCCATACACGTGCCGGTGCGCGATCTCGCCGTTGGCGAAAAAGCCGACCAGCGGCACATCACCCAGCGCATGCCGCACGATGGCGAGCTCGGCCGATGGCGAGCCGAAGTGCGGGCCACCGCGCCCAGCACAGCTGATGTACACAGCGCCCGCGATCTGCCGAGCGGGGTGGGGCGCACTGCCGGTCTCCCAGCCTTGCAGGGCCAGCGCGGTTTCGAGTGGCAGCATGTCGGGTTCGAGTTCTTCGCGGATTTCGGTGCAGATGCGCACCAGGTCGCGCCGCGCGGCCTCGGTGTTGCGCTGGCAAAACGCGAGCTGCATGCCAAGCTCCACCGCATCAGCGACCGCGACTGCATGGCGGCCCGGATCGATGCCGAGCAGGTGGCGCACCCGCGTCTCGGTGCCGAAGCTGCCGCCGCGCGCCGGTGCGCCGTCGGGATCGCTCAGGCCCACCAGCGTGCCGCGCAGGCGCGGCAAGGCTTCGCGGGGGTCACCGGCATCGACCTTCAGATCGCGCAGCAGGCAGGCGAGCGCCGGCTCGTCGTCGAGCGAGATGACGAGGTTGCGCTCGGCCGCGGTGACGCGGCGCACCACACCGATGGGCTGGCAACCTTGCGTGACGCGCGAGATCAGCGGCACCTGCGCGTCGAACGCCACCCCCGACAGGCCACCGTGGTAGGCCCCATTGGCCAGGTGCACCGCGCGTCCGCGCGTTGAGGCCACGCCGCCGAACAGGTAGCCAGTGCTGGTTTGATCGGCCAGCTCGGCCACCAATTCGGCGGCATCGTGCGCGGTCGGGTCGGCATGCACCAGCGCGGTGGCAGCGGTGAAATCGGACTGGCCCGACAAGGGCTGCAGGCCAGAGAAGACCCGGAAGTGCGCTGGCGCGATGTCGCCCAACATCAGCGACAAGGCGGGCTCGTCGAAGTACTCGACGCCGTTGCCCGCGATGCCGACGCCGACCGAGCCGACCCAGGCCACACCTGGCCACTGGCTGCGCAGCGCCGCCAGCAGCGCCTCGGCGGCAGCGCCGTAGTGGTCGCTGAAGTAAATCCAGCCGAGGGTCGGCGTGTCGATGTGGTCGGGCCGGGCGCGTTGCGCTTCCAGCTGCGCGGTCGCCAGCGACAGCGCGAATCGCCAGTCGGGGTGCGTGGCGTGGGCGTGCAGGAACAGCTTCATCGTGGCGCGCGCGAGGTCGGCTTTCGGGCAGCGCCTTTGGAAGCGGCGGCAGGGCTTGATCGGGCTTGGCGGCCCGCCGCCTTCTTGGCCGCGAGTGGGCTGGACGCGGCGGCCTTTTTGGCCACCTTCGTCGTGGGTGCCGCCGACGCCACCGAGGCGACCCGCGCTGCGGCATCGGCTGCGCCGTCCTTCAGCGCGGTGGCTGCCAGCTCGCTGAACTGCTGAGTCAGCGCGCCCCACCATTGCATCGGGTCGATGGCGGGCTTCGCATCCGCTTGCGCGGAGGCTCTGTCGGCGCTGGCCTCGGGCGCCTCGGCAGGCGAGGCTTCAGGCGCTACCTCAGGCGCTTCGGGTTCTGGTGACATCGCGGACGCGGCAGCCGGCATGCGGATCGTCAGTGCGTCGCGCAGGTCGCCCATCTGCACGTTCATCGTCTGTAGCGTCGTCAGCGTCATCTTCTGCACTTCGAGCGCCTGAATCGTCGCGCCCAGCATCCGCGCGTTCTGATCAAGCCAGAACTGCACTGTCTTCAGCTCCTGGATGCGCTTGTCGAGCTCTTCTGGATTCAGCGTCGGCGCGACCCACTGACCCATGCCCGGCAGCGCGGCGCCGGCGTTCTTCACCAAGCCCTGCAGGAATTCGAACCCAGGGGCAAAAGACGTGAAGGCGGGGATGTCGGTCATGGGGTCTCCGGAGGCGCGATGCCGATTGATTGTGCCCCTCGGGTGCCCGTGCGCGCTCGGTGCCGTGCGGCAGTCTCGTCAGCTGTCACGGCCGCGGCAGCTCGATGCGCAGTACCCCGGCGTCTTGTGTCCAGCGCAGCCGCCCAAGCACATCCATGCCGAGCAGCGGGCGCTCACCGAGGCCGGGCAGTGCGGTGATGTGCAAGCGCTGGGCAGCGACCCCGCCGTCGAGCGCCACGTCAGCCCGCACCACCTGACCAGACACCACCCCACCGGCGGTGTTCGACTGCACCGGACCCAGCGCATCGAGTTGCAGCTCACGCGCGAGTGCTGTCGAGATCGCGGTCGAGGTGGCGCCGGTGTCGACCAGGAAATCGACCGGGCGGCCATTGATGCGGCCCGGCCAGTGGTAATGGCCATCGGGGCCGCGTGCAATTTCGATCACACCGCCGCTGCTATGAAAACGGGTGCGCTGCTGCTGGTGCAACCACCACTGAACGCCGAGGAACAGCCCCAGGCCCAGCAACAGCCACAGCGTGACCACCTTGAAGGTGCGCGGCAATTCCTGGCTCATGCTGCCGCAGAGCGATTTCGCCCTTCGTGTAAACCGTTCCGGGGGCCAGAGAGTTTCATGGTTAGGGTGTGATGAATTGGGAAGGCGGGCAGGCGCTGCAAATGCCCCGAGCAAACAAGCACCTTGTGGCTCGCCCCGTACCCTCCTCCCCATTCTCGACGCACTCGCACCCCATGCACCCTGATTCCTCCGCCACGCTGCCGCGCGGTCGGCCACCCGCCCGGGTGTTGCTGGCGCTGACGCTGATCGCTCTGGCCGTGCACGGCTGCGTGCTCGATGGCATACCGCTGGGCGGTTTGCAGACACCGGCCTATGCCGCGCTGCCGATGGCATCGACGATTCAGGTGCGGCAGATCACGTTGCCAGCAGCCGAGCCAGCGCCGGCAACGCCTGTCGACACCCAGATCGAGCCGACCGCCGTGCAGTCGGTTGCGAAAAAAGCGCGGCCGACGGTGCGCGTCGCCAGCAACGCTACGGCGGCGGCTGCTGGCATACCGGGCACCGAGCCAGCTGCCCCCGCGTCGGCCCTGGCTGCAGAGGCCACACAAGCGACGGGGTCGGCGTCTTCGGCTGCCGTAGCGGCATCGGCGGCGGCGCCCGACTCGCCACCGCTGCGCCAGCCCGAGCGCCCGGTGCCGGTGTACAAAACCCGCGTGCCGCCCGTGACGACGATCGAGTACGAGATTCGGCGCGGCGGGCTGTCGGGCACCGGGGAGCTGAGCTGGCGGCCGGTCAACGGGCATTACGAAGCGCGTCTGGAAGCCAGCATTGCGGGCTTCACGCTGCTGACGCAGGTCAGCCAGGGCGGGTTCGATGCCGCCGGATTGGCGCCGACACGCTTCACCGATCAACGCGCACGCAAGGCCGCACGGGCAGCGAACTTCCAGCGCGAGGCCGGCAAGATCACCTTTTCGGGCCCGCGAGACGAGTACGCCCTGGCCGCGGGATCGCAGGACCGCCTGAGCTGGATGATTCAGCTGCCGGCCGTGCTGGCGGGTGAGCCCAAACGGGCGGCGGCGGGCAGCGAAGTGGTGCTCTACATCGCCGGCGCACGAGGTGATGTGGACATCTGGGATCTGCACTCCAGCGGCGCCGAAACCATCGACACGCCGTCAGGCGCGTTGCAGACCGTCAAGTTCACGCGCACGCCACGCACCAACCGGGACACGCTGGCCGAGGTCTGGCTGGACCCGAAGCGCTATTACCTGCCGGTGCGCGCGCGCCTGACCCAGGGCGAATCCGACGGCGCGCTGGATTTGGTCTTGCGCGAGCTGCACACCGGGCCTTGACGACAGCGCGGCTTGAAGCCCGCCCGGCCATACCCACTTGCAGCATCCGCGGGAACGTTTTCTGCGTAGATTTCTACGCGCACGCTTGCAGCTTTTAGGAGTACACCGATGCACATGCTCTACAACTCAGACAGTTTCGTCGTGGTGCAGTTCGAGGTGCCGGCTGATGCCAGCGTGTCGGAGACCCACGACACGCTCACGCGCGGCGGCTACGAAATCGTCGACAAGTTCGCGCGCAAACTAATTTTCATCGAAGGCGCGATGGCGCAGAGCTTCAAGGACGGCGTCGCCGCGCTGATCGAGACGCGCCCGGCCGGGCCAACGCAAGAGGAAATGGACGACTACCTCGAGCGCTTCGCGTCGCTGATGCACCAGCCCGTGGTCATGCACTGAGCCGCCACGCCGCCCGGCTTCGGGCAGGCCTGGCTCAAGCCAGCCAGGCTCAGGCCGATATCGATGGATGACTGAAACGTTCGCGCCGTCCACCACGGCCCTGAGCTGCGTACTGGCTTTCCTGGTGGCGTTTGCCATGCTCGATTTGGTCAAGCGCCTCGAGTCGAGACTGGATGGCCCTGCCTTCGGCTGGCTGACCGGCGCCTCCGTCGCGTTTGCCACTGGTCTGTGGTCAGTCCAGGTGCTGGGCCTCGTTCAACTCCATCTGCCTTATGCCGTGGGCTACCACCCCGGACTGAGCGTGGTGGTCTGGCTCACGGCTGCGGCGCTCTCGGCGTTGAGCCTGTCGGTGGCCTGCCGCCGCGCCGCCTCGGCGGGGCGTGGCGTGGTCGGCGCGGGCCTGCTGGCGAGCAGCATCGTGCTGACTCAGCTGTTTTTTCTGGAAACTCTCGGGCTGCGGCCCGGCATCAAGGCGCCCGGGCTTGCGGTTGCAACGGCGTGGGGCATCGCGTTTCTGGGCTGTGGCAGTGGCTTGTGGCTTCATGCCGAAGCTCGCGTTCGCGCCGCGCGCCAGCTACCGGCCTGGCAGGCGCTGGCGGCGTTGCTGGTGGCGGTGGCCGTCGTGATGTCGCAAGGGCTGGTGGTCGGTTCCGCCGGGCTCGATGGGCAAACCTCCTCCGTCTGGCGCGACCGGGTGCCTGCCGACAGCATGGTGGTGCTGGTCACGGTGGGTTCGACGGCCTTGGTGTCGATGTTGCTGCTGCTGTCGCTGCTGGAGTCGCGCTGGCGCGACTCGCTGCAGCGCGCGAAAGGCGAGTTGCAGCAGCAGTCGCTGCGCGACCCATTGACCGAGCTGCCGAACCGGCAAATCTTTGAAGGCACGCTGGCGCAGGCCACGCAGCGCGCCGATGCGTCGCAAGGCCGCGTCGCGCTGCTGTTGATCAACCTCGACGGCTTCAAGTCCATCAATGAATCGTTCGGCCACCGTGCGGGCGACCGGGTGCTGCGCGAAATCGCCAAGCGGCTGCGCAGCCTAGCGCAACCGCACATGGTGGCGCGGCTCGGTGGCGATGAATTCTTGCTGCTGCTGCCCGACGACCCGAGCGCCGAAGACGCCGCGGGCGTGGCGGCCCGCGTGCTGGCATCGACCTGCCTGCCGTGCCGCGTCGACGGCCGCGAGGTCGTCGTCACCAGCGCCATCGGCATCGCGAACTACCCGCAACACGGCGCGTTGTCGACGCTGATGGCGCATGCCGATGCGGCCATGCGTGTCGCCAAGGCCAGCGGCGGCGCCACCTATTGCTTCTTCGAGGCGCGCATGGTCAGCGGCTTGCGCGAACAGACCCAGCTGCTGCGCGACCTGCGGCGCGCGCTGGCACAAGGCGAGTTGGAGTTGTATTACCAGCCGAAAATCCATGCGCCGACTGGCGAGATCACCGGCACCGAAGCGCTGATGCGTTGGCAGCACCCGAAGCTCGGCATGGTCAGCCCGACGATTTTCATTCCGATCGCCGAGCGCTACGGGCTGATCGGCTCGCTGGGCAACTGGCTGATCGACGAGGCGTGCCGGCAGATGCGCACCTGGCGCGACAGTGGCCTGCGCATGCGGGTGGCAATCAACCTGTCGGTGCATCAGCTGCGCCAGCCCGATCTGGTCGAGCGCATCGCAGACGCGCTGCGCGAACACGACGTGAACCCCGGCTTGCTGACCTGCGAGATCACCGAATCGGTGGCGATGGACGACACCGAAGGCACGATTGCGATCCTCCACCGGTTGACACAGCTGGGGGTCAGCATTTCGATCGATGACTTCGGCACTGGCCATTCAAGCCTGTCGTACCTGCGCAAGTTGCCGACCAGCGAGCTGAAGATCGACCGCAGCTTCGTGCTCGACCTGGAAACCAGCGAGGATGCGCGCAAGGTCGCCTCAGCCGTCATCAACCTGGCGAAGTCACTGGATTTGAAGGTCGTGGCCGAAGGGGTCGAGACCGAAGGCCAGAACCGCATCCTGCGCGAGTTCGGCTGCGATCAGCTGCAGGGCTTCCTGTTCGCCAAGCCGATGTCGGCGAAGGCGCTGGCGCTGTGGGCGATGGACGATGTCGGCCCGCGAACGATGAATTTCCGCCAGTCGTTGTTCAAAGACACCCGGGCGATCGAACTGGTTTGAACCCCAGCAGGTGCAGGTCTTCATTCGGCTGGATTGGCGTGCTGACCCAGATGTGACGCACCGAACAATTCACCCTCCCCGCCGTCAGACCGCCGCACACAAGCCGCCTTGAACTGAGCGTTGCCGATTCAGGACGGCGTTGTCGAACACGACCGTCTGCAAACCAGGGGTTGCATCCATCGTGACGGTTCCGTGGCCTGCGCTGAGCAGCGTTAACCTTGGGTCTCACGATGGTTTCCTGTCGAGGCGAGGGTTTTGCAGGATGCGCCTCGTTGGCACCAGCGAGCAACTCGGCCTCGTATGCTGGCG
>JANPNF010000009.1:0-2254 GCA_031427315.1 Burkholderiales bacterium
CGGCGGGTCAGCTCAGCCTTCAAGCTTTCGATGTCCTCGCCCTTCTTGCCGATCACCACACCCGGACGGGCCGAGTAGATGGTGATACGAGCGTTCTTCGCCGGGCGCTCGATGAGCACGCGTGAGACCGCTGCGTTCTTCAGTCGGGCCTTCAGGTACTCACGAACCTTCAGGTCTTCGGCCAGCATCGTGGCGAAGTTCTGATTGTTCGCGTACCAGCGCGAAGCCCAGTTGCGCGTGACCGGCAGTCGAAAGCCGATGGGGTGAATCTTTTGTCCCATGATCGTGCCTTTAGTTGCCGACGGTGATGTAGATGTGCGCGGTCGGCTTGCAGATGCTGTTGCCGCGGCCTTTGGCACGTGCAGAGAAGCGCTTCAGAATCGACCCCTGCTCGACGTAGATCGTCTTGACCTTGAGTTCATCAATGTCAGCGCCGTCGTTATGCTCGGCATTCGCGATGGCCGATTCCAGCGCCTTCTTGATGATGCCGGCCGCCTTCTTGGGCGTGAAAGTCAGGATGTTGAGAGCTTGGTCAACGGGACGGCCGCGGACCAGGTCGGCGACCAAGCGCCCCTTGTCGGCGGACAGTCGAACGCCACGAACGATCGATTTGGTTTCCATCGTGGTTCCTTATTTCCTTGCGGCTTTCTTGTCGGCTGGGTGTCCCTTGAACGTACGCGTCAGCGCAAATTCGCCCAACTTGTGGCCGACCATCTGATCGGTCACGTAGACCGGGATGTGCTGCTTGCCGTTGTGCACGGCGATCGTCAGCCCGATAAAATCCGGTAAAATCGTCGAGCGACGCGACCAGGTCTTGATGGGCTTCTTGTCCTTGATGGCAACCGCTTTGTCGACTTTGGCCATCAGGTGATGGTCGACGAACGGGCCTTTTTTCAGCGAACGGGTCATCTGGCGGCCCCTTTACTTCTTGCGACGCGAGACGATGAACGTCTGCGTACGCTTGTTGTTGCGAGTGCGGTAACCCTTGGTCATCGTGTTCCACGGCGACACCGGCACCTGGCCTTCGCCGGTGCGACCTTCACCACCACCATGCGGGTGATCGACCGGGTTCATGGCCACGCCACGCACCGTCGGTCTGATGCCCTTCCAGCGTATCGCGCCGGCCTTGCCGTACTGGCGCAGGCTGTGCTCTTCATTGGAGACTTCGCCAATGGTGGCGCGGCAGTCGATGTGGATGCGGCGGACCTCACCTGAGCGCAAGCGAACCTGCGCGTAGGTGCCTTCGCGTGCCAGCAGCGTGCAGGACGTGCCAGCCGAGCGGGCGATCTGCGCACCCTTGCCCGGCAGCATTTCGATGCAATGGATCACCGAGCCGACCGGTATGTTGCGGATTGGCAGCGTGTTGCCCGCCTTGATCGGCGCTTCGGCACCGCTCAACAGCGTCTGACCCACTTCCAGGCCGCGCGGCGCGATCACATAGCGGCGTTCGCCATCGGCGTAGCACACCAGCGCGATGTGCGCGGTGCGGTTCGGGTCGTATTCGATGCGCTCGACCTTCGCTGGGATGGCGTCCTTGTTGCGCACGAAGTCGACAACACGGTAGTGGTGCTTGTGGCCACCGCCCTTATGACGAATCGTGATGTGGCCGTTGTTGTTGCGGCCGGCGTGCTGGAACTGCGGCTCCAGCAGCGACGCTTCGGGCTTGCCTTTGTGGAGGTGCGCATGCACCACCTTCACCACGGCACGGCGGCCTGGCGATGTCGGTTTGACTTTGACGACGGCCATTACGCGGCCTCCCCAGAGATGTTGAGCTCTTGTCCGACCTTCAACGACACGTACGCTTTCTTGACATGGTCACGGCGGCCGATCGAGCGACCGAACTTTTTGACCTTGCCTTTTTGCAGCACCGTTTGAACGGACTCGACCTCGACCTTGAACATCAGCTCGACCGCAGCCTTGATTTCAGGCTTGGTCGCATCGCGCAGCACCTTGAACAGCACTTGGTTGTGCTTTTCCGACGCCATCGTGGCTTTTTCGCTGACGATCGGCGCGATCAAGATCTGCGCCAAGCGGTTTTCAGCATGTTTGACGGCGGTGCTCATGCCAGCATCTCCTTGAGTTGCTCGATGGCAGCCTTGGTGACCAGCACTTTCTTGTAGTGCACCAGCGACAGCGGATCGGCGTGACGCGGCTCGACCACCAGCACATTGACCAGGTTGCGTGAGGCCAGCAGCAGGTTGTCGTCGAGTTGGTCGGTGATCACGAGCACCGAATCCAGGCCCATGGCCTTGAA
>JANPNF010000010.1:0-6236 GCA_031427315.1 Burkholderiales bacterium
GACACCGACAGCGCGCCCAGCTCGTCCATCAGCGCATCGGACACCGCTTCCGCTTCGTCCTGCGGGCACAACAGCAGCAGCTCGACCATGTCAGTGCGCTGCGATCAGCGCTGTTTGCGATCGCTCATCCACCCTTCGAGGTAGTGGATGTTGGTGCCGCCCTCGATGAATTTCGCATCGGCCATCAGCTCGCGGTGCAAAGGGATGTTGGTCGAAATGCCTTCGATCACCGTCTCCGACAGCGCGATGCGCATGCGCGCCAGCGCCTGATCGCGGGTGTCGCCGTGCACGATGATCTTGCCGATCATCGAGTCGTAGTTCGGCGGCACGTAGTAGTTGGTGTAAGCATGCGAATCGACCCGCACGCCCGGCCCGCCCGGTGGGTGCCAGGTGGTGATGCGGCCCGGCGACGGCGTGAATTTGTACGGGTCTTCGGCGTTGATGCGGCATTCGATCGAATGGCCACGGCACTCGATCTGTCGCTGGGTAAACGGCAGCTTTTCCATCGCCGCGACCTTAATTTGCATCTGCACGATGTCGATGCCGGTCACCAGCTCGGTCACCGGGTGTTCGACCTGCACGCGGGTGTTCATCTCGATGAAGAAAAACTCGCCGTTCTCGAACAAGAACTCGAAGGTGCCAGCGCCGCGGTAGCCGATCTTCTTGCAGGCCGCCGCACAGCGCTCGCCGATGCGCTCGATCACGCGGCGCGGGATGCCCGGCGCCGGCGCCTCCTCGATGATCTTCTGATGGCGGCGCTGCATCGAGCAGTCGCGGTCGCCCAGCCACACGGCGTTGCGGTGCTGATCGGCCAGCACCTGGATCTCGATGTGGCGCGGGTTCTCCAGAAACTTTTCCATGTAAACCGACGGGTTGCCGAAAGCGGCTCCCGCCTCAGTGCGCGTGGTCTGCACCGCATGGATCAGCGCCGCTTCGGTGTGCACCACCCGCATGCCGCGACCGCCACCACCGCCGGCCGCCTTGATGATCACCGGGTAGCCGATCGCGCGGGCGGTCTTGACGATCTCGCGCGGATCGTCGCCCAGCGCGCCTTCACCCCCGGGCACGCAAGGCACGCCCGACTTGATCATGGCCTGCTTGGCCGACACCTTGTCGCCCATCATCCGGATGCACTCCGGGGTCGGTCCGATGAAGGTGAAGCCGCTGCGCTCGACGCGCTCGGCGAAGTCGGCGTTCTCGGACAGGAAACCGTAGCCCGGGTGGATTGCCTCGGCATCGGTGACCTCGGCGGTCGAGATGATCGCCGGCATGTTGAGGTAGCTCAGCGAAGACGCGGCGGGGCCGATGCACACCGCCTCGTCGGCAAGCTTCACATATTTCGCGTCGCGGTCGGCCTCGGAATAGACGACGACCGACTGGATGCCGAGTTCGCGGCACGCGCGTTGGATCCGCAAGGCGATCTCGCCTCGATTGGCTATCAATATTTTCTTGAACATCAAGCGGCCCGCTTCACTCGACGATGAACAGCGGTTGGCCGTACTCCACTGCCTGGCCGTTCTCGCACAGGATGCCGGTGATGCGGCCGGAATGGTCGGCCTCGATCTCATTCATGATCTTCATTGCCTCGATGATGCAGATCGCCTCGCCTTCCTTGACCTCGGAGCCGATGTCGATCAGCGGCTTGCCGCCCGGGCTGGCCGAGCGGTAGAAGGTGCCGACCATCGGCGACTTGACGGTGTGGCCGGCCGCCACGACTTCGGCGGCGATCGGTGCCACGGGTGGCGTCACATCGGCCATCGGGCGTGCCGCTGGCGGTGCCATCGCGTAGCTGGGCGCGACGGCGTGCGGGTCGGCCTTGACGATGCGCACCTTGCCATCGGCCTCGGTGATCTCGAGTTCGGAGATGTTCGATTCGGACACCAGATCGATCAGCGTCTTCAGTTTGCGTAGGTCCATGGGGGAGGGCTCCAACGGGTGGCTGGGGTGTATGGGAAAGGCCGGACAACGAAGCGGCAGGGCTGGCGCGCGTCGAAGCGCGCTTCGACCGCCGCACAAGCGTTCCGGCTCAGCGAGGCTCGCGTGTCAGGGCGTGCGCCAAGGCCAGCCGGTAGCCGTCGGCACCGAGGCCGCAGATCACACCGACAGCCAGGGCCGAAAAATAAGAATGGTGGCGAAAGGCCTCACGCTGGTGGATGTTCGACAGGTGCACTTCGATAAAGGGAACAGCCACCGCCGCCAGTGCGTCACGCAGTCCGACGCTGGTGTGCGTCAGCGCGGCCGGGTTGATAAGGATGAACTGCGTGCCGTCGTCGCGTGCGGCCTGCACCCGATCAATCAATGCGCCTTCGTGATTGCTTTGAAACGACCGCAGCGCCGATCCGGCATCTAGCGCCGTTTGGTGCAGATCTGCATCGATCTGCGCCAAAGTCAGCGTTCCGTAGACGTCGGGTTCACGGGTGCCCAACAAATTCAGGTTGGGGCCGTGGAGCACGAGGATTTGCATGGCAGGGGGTCTGCAGGTTCCCAAAGAACCTGATCGCAGTAACGCAGCGGGCGGACTTTACGCTAGTTGAAGGCCGTAGTCGTGCGTTTGAACAAAATTGACGTGTCGATCGGAAAGACGGACCGTTTGTAAATGCCGATGCGGTCAACTGCGGCCTGCTGCGACCCAACGCACCAAGTCGCTCTCCTTCAGTGCGCCCAGTTTGCGGTCGATTACCCGGCCGTCCCGGCCCACCACCACAGTGAACGGCAGTGAGCCATCGGCGTTGCCGAGCGTGCGGCCCAACTCGGTGCCAGTCATGCCGGCCAGCCCGATCGGAAAACCCACCGGCCGCTTCGCCAGGAACTCACGCACCGGTGTCGGGCTGTCGATCGCCAGTCCCAGCACGTGCCAGCCCGTGCCCTGGTGCTGACGATAAAAGCTGTCGAGCAGCGGCATTTCTTTGACGCATGGCGGGCACCAGGTGGCCCAAAAATTCAGCAGCAGCGGAGCGTTGCGCAGGCTCTCCAACGCCAGTTCGCCCCCTTCGGGGCGCTCGAAGCGCTGGGCCCAGAACTCAGGGCCGAGCCGGGTGCCGCTGGCGCCGGTGAGCCGCGTCTGGTGCCAAGAAAAGCCGGCACCTGCGGCGCCAGCGGCCATCGCTACGCCGCCCAGAATCCACGCACGTCGGTTCATGCTGAAGCTTCCATCAAGCGGCGCAGCGTCGCCAGATCGCCGCGCTGGGTTTGTCCGCTGGCGTCGGGCTTGAGCCCGCCGCGCAGGTCGTCGTGGTCAAGCACCGTCAAAAACACCGTCACCGCCTCGCCCAGGGCGCGGCTGGTGCTGCTGACGCTGAGCAGATCGACCGGCACGCCGCGCGGGCCGTTGATGCTGCCGATGTCGAAATCGATGCCCTGGTTCAGCATGCCGATCTCGGCACCCTTCGGGTCATCGCAAAACAGCTGCAAGTGAACGGCGGACAGGCGCGTGGCCGTGCCGCGCCAGACGGCGCCGGTCAGGTGGGGTCGAAATTCGGCCAGCCGCTCCATCCAGTGCGCCGCCACCTCGCGCAGCGCCGCCAGCTCGGCGGGTTGGGTGTCGGCGCAGAACAGGGCCAGGTAAGCGCGCACCTCGTCTTCGACCGCGGTGTTGTCAGGCATTTCGGCCGAACGCGTGCTCCGCTTGCCCAGCGAGCGCGCGGCGCGCTGCTTGGCCGGGCCGTATTCCATGCCTTCATCGACCACCAGCCGCGCGGCGGTGGCGGCGATCTCGGCCGTCAGTGCAGAAGACATGTGGTGCAGATTCCGTTCAAGGCACTTCGACCGCGCCCATGCGCGTGGCCACGGTGCCGGCTCGTGAGGCCGCGTAGGCCGAATCGGGTCGTTTCTCGAAGCGCTTGGGCGCTGGCAGCATCACCGCCAGCCGCGCGGCGGCCATGGGAGACAGCTGCGCGGCCGACACATGGAAATAATGATGTGCCGCCGCTTCGGCACCGAACAGGCCTTCGCCCCATTCGACGCTGTTCAGGTAGATCTCCAGAATGCGGCTTTTGTTCAACATCGCTTCAAGCATGAAGGTGATGATGAACTCCTGCGCCTTGCGCGGCAGGCTGCGTTCCCCCCGCGAGAAACAGGTTTTTCGCCAGCTGCTGGGTGATCGTCGAGCCGCCGACGACCTTGGGTTCGATCAGGGGCTTGCTCGGCGGCGCAGCGGTAGGTTTCGCAGCCTGCCGCAGGGCCCGCTCGTTGAGCTTGGTGACCCGTGCCTCGGCCCTCTGATTGCGCTCCCAGGCCTTTTCCAGCGCGTCCCATTCGACACCGCTGTGTTCTGCGAAGCCCGCGTCTTCCGAGGCGATCACCGCGCGCTTCAGGTTCGGCGAGATCTGCGTGCCTGTCACCCACTGCTGGCTCCAATCGATGCTGCGCTTCTCGACCAGCAGTCGCCAGATTTCGGAGCGCTGGAAGCTGGTCGATTGCGGGTCGACAAACCGCATCATCGCGATGCGCGCGGCGAACACCAACTGCAGCGCCAGCGTGCACAGCGCCAGCATTGCGATGAAGCGCAGCAGCGACGGCGGGGCACGCTTCATGGCGCCGACTTGACACCCGCTGCATCGGCCAGCCGCTGCTGCAAGGCTGCCAGCACTGGCGCGGTCTCGGGCCGCACCCCGCGCCAGACGAAGAAGGCCTCAGCCGCCTGCTCGACCAGCATGCCGAGCCCGTCGCGTCCAAGGGCGCCGTGTGATGCGGCCCAGGCAAGGTAAGGGCGGGCGGGCGCGCCGTACATCATGTCGAGCGCCAGCGTGCCCGCGCGCAGCACGCTGGCGGGCACCGGCGGCGCACTGGCCTGCAGGCTGCTGGCGCTGGCATTGACGACGACATCGAAGCCGCCGCCAGGTTGCTGCACGGGCTCGACACTCAGCGCGACGCCGTGCGCCGCGGCCCAATCTCTGTGTCTGGCGGCAAGGGTCTGCGCCCTGTCGGCGGTGCGGTTGCACAGCACCAGCACGGCCGGCCGGGCCGCGATCAGCGGCCCGAGTGCGCCAGCCGCCGCGCCACCGGCACCGATCAGCAGCACACGCTGCCCGGCCAGCGGCACGGCCGCGTTGTGTTCGATGTCGCGCACCAGACCGGCACCGTCGGTGTTGTCGGCCAGCCAGCCGCCGCTGGACTCGGGCTCAAAACTCAGCACGTTGGCGGCCTGTGCCAACCCGGCTCGCTCGGTGTGTTGCGCAGCGAGGGCAAAGGCCTCGAACTTGAACGGCACGGTGATGTTGCAGCCGCGCGCTGATCCGATAAACGGGTCTGCGGGCGTGGCATCAAATTCGCCGATCTCGCCGCCGGTCGACGCGGCGAAGGCACGCACCCGCCGCGCGAATCCGCCGTCGTCATCCACCGGACACAGCAGGCGGCCGTAGCGCAGTGCCTGACCGGTGGCCTGCGCGAACATCGCGTGGATGAACGGCGACTGGCTGTGCGCCACCGGGTTCCCGGCGACCAGGTAATGGTCCAGGCGAGTTGGTGGCAGGCTCATCGCGCCGACCCGAGAGGCGTGGTTTCCAGACCGTCCTCGCGGGTGAAGCGAAAGCGCGAGGTGACGACCAGCTGGTCGGCCTGGGCGCGCATCTTCGCGTTGAACGGGCCGAACGGCGCGGCGGCCTGAACAATCGCCACCGCCTGCCGGTCCAGCACGCGCGAGGTTGATGCGCGCACGATCTCGGTTTCCACCACGTTGCCAGCGGCATCGATCGTCACGTTCATCGTCAGCTCGCCGTACAGCTTCTGGCCACCCTGCTCGGGGAAATTGTGAGTGCCGCGTTCCTCGATCTTGCGGCGCAGCTGGTCGTAGTACTGCGCATACGCCGCCTCCTTGGTGGCTGGGCTGATGTAGCGCTTCTTTGGGCGCGCGTTCGTGTCGTTGACGCGCTTCTCGATTTCCGCCAGCAACGGCACCAGCCGCCGCCGCCGCTCTTCTTGCGCGCGCTCCTCGGGCGAGCCCTCGTCGGCGCGGTCTCTCGGCGCAGGCATTGCCGCCAACTCTCGGCGCACCTGCGTCAGCAACTGCGCTTGGGTCTCCTGCAACTGCTCGATCTGCTTACGCGACTCATCCGGCGCATCGCCCACCTCCGGCTGCGGCGACGGCAGCAGCGGCGAGGTCGCGCGGCCGCGATCGGCTTCGCCGCCGCCGGCCAGTGTGGCCTGCGCAATGGCCTGGGCGTTGTCCGGCGCCACCGTCGTTCGCGAGTTGACCAGCACCACCTCCAACGGCGTGTCCTCGAAAATTCGGTTGAAGC
>JANPNF010000011.1:0-7505 GCA_031427315.1 Burkholderiales bacterium
CTCGGCAGTTGCAACACCGCTTCGGCGTTCGACGGCGAGAAGCAACGGTCGGCCGCCTCGCGCCACGGCAGCCACGCGCTGCGGGTGTGTTCGCGCGGTGCCAGCGTGATGGCGATGTCCCGCTGCACCCGCAGGCCGAACACATGCTCGGTGTTGTGCGTCACGCCCGGCGCATAACGGTGCCGCCACACCGGGTAGATCTCGTAGACATTGCGCATGCCCCAGTCTCGCAGATGCGAAAGCGGCACCTCGGCTGAGCCGATGCGGATGCCGGTTTCCTCGGCCACCTCGCGGCGCGCCGTCAATTCGAACGGCTCGTCTGCCGCGTCCTTCGAGCCGGTGACACTTTGCCAGAAGCCGGGCTGGTCGGCGCGCTCGATCAGCAGCACCTCGAGCTCAGCCGTGTGGATGACGACCAGCACCGACTCGGGAATCTTCGGCGGGCGCGGCGATGGGGTCATCGGCGCTGAATCGTCGGGTGCACCATCAAATGCCGCTGATGACGGCATCGAGGGCCGCGGTGATGGTGTGTGCCTCAGACCGCAAGGAAGTCACTGGGTGTTTCAGTTGACGCGCCTCCACCGGGCCGGCTTCATGCGCGATCAAAACCAATTTATCACCCTCGATCAGGAAGACCGGGCACAAGCCCCGCGGCAATCTTTTCATCGGCAACCGATTGCGGGCCAACGGCGCCACGAAACGTGTTTCCAAAGCACTCAACAGGTCACTTTGCAGATCGACGAGGAACGGCAGTTCTCCGCGTGAGCTCGGGCTCGGATTCGGGTACACCTCCCACTGTGCCATCAGAGCTCACCAGCGGCGAAATTCTGTGTTCCACACACCCTGCTCGTGAACGCGCCGGTTTTGCTCCTCAATCCAGTCTTTGTACTGCTCGTTGAACTGTTGCCGCCGCGCCTCCACTGAGCCATCGACCGACCCGCCTTGCTCAGCCCGCAACAGCTCCTCGTAGCGCGCCGCCGAAATCACAACGCTGTGCTGGCGCCCGCTCTTGTCGATGAACACCGGCTCGCGTTGCGCGCTTTCCAGCACATGGCCGAGTCGGTTCTTGGCGTCGGTGGCAGTCAGGTTCATCTTCGGCTCCGATCAGATCAATTAGCCATTTTAGCCAACATGAACGTTACCGCACCGCTTCCGGCAATTCGATCTTGACTTGCAGCACCTCCAGATCGCCCTGGCGCTCGACCTCGACCTTGATGTCGCCGGGCCCGACCGACACGTACTTCGAGATCACCGCCAGCAGCTCGCGTTGCAGCTCGGGCAGGTAGTCCGGGTCACGGGTGCGGCCGTTGCGCTCGTGCGCGAGGATGATCTGCAGCCGCTCCTTGGCAACGCTGGCGGTTTGGGTCTTTTGACCGAGGAAAAAGGACAGGAAACCCATCGCTCACTTCCCCCCAAACAGGCGCTTGAAGAAACCCGGCTTCACCGCATCGACAAAGCGCAGCGGCGTTTCCTCGCCCAGGAAGCGGGTGACCACGTCCTTGTAAGCCTCGGATACATCGGAGCCCTTGATGTGGATCGCTGGCACGCCCTGGTTCGAGGCGTCGAGCACCGATTCCGATTCCGGGATCACGCCGATCATGCGCACGCGCAGGATGTCATGGATGTCCTTCAAGCTCAGCATCTGCCCCCCGACCACCCGACTCGGGTTGTAGCGGGTGATCAGCAGGTGCTCCTTGATCGGCTCCTTCTTCTCGATCGCTCGGCGCGTCTTGCTGTGCAGCATGCCGAGAATGCGGTCGGAGTCCCTGACGGAAGAGACTTCAGGGTTGGTCACGACCAACGCCTCATCGGCGAAATGCATCGCCATCAGCGCGCCAGTCTCGATGCCCGCCGGTGAATCGCAGACGATGTACTCGAAATCCATGCCCGCGAGCTCTTCCAAAACTCTCTCGACGCCGTCTTGCGTCAGCGCATCTTTGTCGCGCGTCTGCGAGGCGGCAAGCACGAACAGGTTGTCGCACTGTTTGTCCTTGATCAACGCCTGGTTCAGTCGCGCTTCGCCGTGGATCACGTTGATCAGGTCATACACCACGCGGCGCTCGCAGCCCATGATCAGGTCGAGGTTGCGCAGGCCGACGTCGAAGTCGATGACGGCGGTCTTGTGTCCGCGCAGTGCCAGCCCGGCGGCGAAGCTGGCGCTGGTGGTGGTCTTGCCGACACCTCCCTTGCCGGAGGTCACGACGATGATTCTGGCCATGGGTGGCGGTCCTTGTGGGTGTGATGTCGCCGAGGCGAAAAAAGAGGGCGGGGAAACAAGACGAAAGCAGGTTCAGCCGAGCGGCTCGAACACCAGGCGCTCGCCGTCGAGGCGGATCTGCGCAGGCTTGCCGATCACGTCATCGGGCAGCGGGCTGTCAGTGGTGCGGTAGGTGCCGGCGATCGAGATCAATTCGGGTTCCATGCAGGTGCTGAAGATGCGGGCGTCGTGGTTGCCCCGAGCACCAGCAATCGCCTTGCCACGCAGCGGCGCATAGACGTGGATGCTGCCGTCGGCGATCACCTCAGCACCGAAATTCACCGCCGCCAGCACCACCAGATCGCCACCGCGCGCGTACACCTGCTGGCCCGAGCGCAGCGGCTTGTCGACGATCAGCGTGGCGACAGCAGTGGGCGCAAGCGGTGCGGCGGGCACGGGCTCAGCACCCGGTTCAGCCGTTGCTTGTGCCGGCGATGGCTCTGCGATCGCTGGCGTGGGAGTCGATGCGCGCGCCGCGGTGGGCAGCGCGTCCGGCGCTTCGCCCAACCCGGATTCCGCGGCGACGGCCATCTGTTCAGGTGAGCCGCCACGCACCGCCGCCGGCACCATTTTGAAACGCCTCAACAGCACGGCGAGCGCGGCGTAATCGAGCGCGAGCGGGTCACCCTCGGCCTGCGCGATGTCGATCACGACCGGGTCGTGGTTGAACATCTCCGGCGTGTCGACGAAGCGAGCGGTCAGCTCACGTTCGATGGCCGCCATGTCGGTCGTCTTCAAGGCGACGACGACCAGCGTCATCGACGCGCTGCGCAACTCGAACACCGCCGGTGCGCGATCCTTGCTGCGGGCCATGGCTGATTTAAGTGGCGTTCTGAGGAGCGGCCTGCGCATTGCGCAAGCGAATGTGCAGCTCGCGCATCTGCTTCTCGTCGACCGCGCTCGGCGCGCCGGTCAGCAGGCACTGCGCGCGCTGCGTCTTCGGGAACGCGATCACATCGCGGATGCTTTCGGCCTTGGTCATCAGCGTCACCAGGCGGTCGAGGCCGAAAGCCAGGCCGCCGTGCGGCGGCGCGCCGTACTGCAGCGCGTCGAGCAGGAAACCGAACTTCAGCTGCGCTTCTTCGGGCCCGATCTTCAGCGCATCGAACACCTTGCTCTGCACCTCGGCGCGGTGGATGCGCACCGAGCCGCCGCCCATTTCCCAGCCGTTCAACACCATGTCATAGGCCTTCGAAATGCAGGCACCGGGGTCGGTGTCCATCAAATCTTCATGGCCGTCTTTCGGTGCGGTGAACGGGTGGTGCGTGGCGTTCCAGCGCTGGCCTTCCTCGTCGTACTCGAACATCGGGAAATCGACCACCCAGAGCGGCGCCCACACGTCGTCGAACAGGCCATGGCTGCGGCCGAAATCGCTGTGGCCAATCTTCACGCGCAGCGCGCCGATCGCGTCGTTGACGATCTTTTCCTTGTCGGCGCCGAAAAACAGCAAGTCGCCCGTCTGCGCGCCGGTTCGCTCGATGATCTTGGCGAGTGCCGCGTCGTGCAGGTTCTTGACGATCGGGCTTTGCAATCCTTCACGACCTTTGGTCACATCGTTGACCTTGATCCACGCCAGCCCTTTGGCGCCGTAGATCTTGACGAACTCGGTGTAAGCGTCGATCTCGCCGCGGCTCAAACCGCCGCTGGCCTCGCCGCCGCGCGGTACGCGCAGCGCCACCACGCGGCCGCCCTTGGTGGTAGCCGGTGTGCTGAAGACCTTGAAGTCGACATCGCCCATCACGTCGGTCAGCTCGGTGAATTCGAGCTTGACGCGCAGGTCGGGCTTGTCGGAGCCGAAGCGGTGCATGGCTTCCGAATACTTCATCACCGGGTATTCGGGCAGCTCAACACCGATGGTGTTCTTGAACACCGTGCGGATCATCCCTTCGAACATCGGGCGAATTTCTTCTTCGGTCAAAAAGCTGGTCTCGATGTCGATCTGCGTGAACTCGGGCTGACGGTCGGCGCGCAGATCTTCGTCGCGGAAGCACTTAGTGATCTGGTAGTAGCGGTCAAAGCCGGCCACCATCAGCAGCTGCTTGAACAACTGCGGGCTTTGCGGCAGCGCGAAGAACATGCCTTCGTTGACGCGGCTCGGCACCAAATAATCGCGCGCGCCTTCGGGCGTGCTCTTGGTCAGCATCGGCGTCTCGATGTCGATGAAGCCTTCAGCGTCGAGGAACTTGCGCACCTCCATCGCGACGCGGTAGCGCAGGATCAAATTCTTCTGCATCACCGGGCGGCGCAGATCGAGAACGCGGTGGGTGAGGCGGGTGGTTTCCGACAGGTTTTCGTCGTCGATCTGGAACGGTGGCGTGACGCTCGCGTTCAACACCACCAGCTCCAGACACAACACCTCGATCTTGCCGCTGAGCAGGGCCGTGTTCTCGGTGCCAGTGGGCCGCACCCGCACCTTGCCGGTGATCTTCAGGCAGAACTCGTTGCGCACGCCTTCGGCGGTCTTGAACATCTCGGCACGGTCGGGGTCGCAGACGATCTGCACCAGCCCCTCGCGGTCGCGCAGGTCGATGAAGATCACACCGCCGTGGTCGCGGCGGCGGTGCGCCCAGCCCATCAGCGTCACGGTCTGGCCCATCAGGGCCTCGCTGACCAAGCCGCAGTACGTCGTTCTCATCGTGTCATTCCTGAAATTGAAGCGGGCAGCGCTCAAGCGGGTGGCTGAGGCTGGAGCAGACGGTCCGGTTTGGCGATCGCCGGTGCCACCACACCCATCGAAATCACGTACTTCAGCGCCTCGTCGACGCTCATGTCGAGCGCGATCACATCGGCACGCGGCACCATCAAAAAGAAGCCGGAGGTCGGGTTCGGCGTGGTGGGCACATACAGGCTCAGGTAATCGCCCGCCAAGTGCACGCCGGCCTCGCCACCTGGGCGGCCGGTGACGAAGGCAATGGTCCATGAGCCGGCGCGCGGGTACTGCACCAGCACCGCTTCGCGAAAGGCATTGCCGCTGCTGGAGAACAGCGTGTCCGACACCTGCTTGACCGAGCTGTAGATCGACTTGACTATCGGGATCTGCTGCAGCAGCCGGGCCCCCTGACTCAGCGCCCATTGGCCGGCGATGTTAGTGGCGAACACGCCGGTCAGCAGCAGCCCGACCAGCATCACGATCACGCCGAGGCCGGGGATCTGTTTCATCATTTCCAGCGGCGTGTGGGCCGATGCCGGCAGCAGGGCCTGCGAGGCGCTGAGCAGCCAGGCGAACAGCCCGTCGAGCACGCCCAGCACCGAGGTCAATACCCAGACGGTGATGGTCAACGGCAGCCACACCAGCAAGCCGGCGATCAGGTATTTTTTCAAGGCAGTCCTAGGGCTGAACCGGGAGCTGCGGCGCAACGGCGATCAATTCGACGAGCTCGACGGTGCCGGCGCTGCGCCGCCTGTAGGCGCGCTGGGTGCCGGTGCCGCTGTAGATGCCGCTGGTGCCGGTGCCCTGGCGCCCCCCGCCTTGCCTGCCGCGTCCTTCGAGCCAGGCGCTTCCGCGTGGCCCGCCAGAGCACCACCTGCTGGCTTGGCATCGCCCGATGGCTTGTCCGCCGCCGGGGCCGACTTGGCGCCGTCGCGGAAATCGGTGACGTACCAGCCCGAGCCCTTCAACTGGAAGCCCGCCGCCGTCACCTGCTTCTGAAAAGTCTCGGCACCGCAGGCCGGACAGACGGTCAGCAGCGGGTCGGAAATCTTCTGGAGAACGTCTTTCGCGTGGCTGCAGGCAGCGCATCGATAGGCATAGATGGGCATGGCTAAGCCTTTGATTAGAAAAGAAAAACCCAGGATTATACGGCGGCGTTCTCAGTGGTAGCCGAGGTGCAGCAGCCATTGCACAGCAATCACCCCGATCAGGAAGCCGATCCCGGCGTAGGCGATGGCCTGCAGCAGCCGGTTGGTGCGGCGCTGCTCGATCAGCAAGGCCTCCAGCATCCGCTGCTCGGTCGCCGGCTTCCGGTGCAGCGCCTGGTGCACCAGCCGCGGCAGCTCGGGCAGCAACTGCACATAGCGCGGCGCCTCGTTCTTCAGGCGAGCGACCAGGCCGCGCCAACCGATCTGGTCGTTCATCCAGCGCTCCAGGAAGGGCTTGGCGGTGCTCCACAGGTCAAGCTCCGGGTCGAGCTGGCGGCCCAGGCCTTCGATGTTCAGCAGCGTCTTTTGCAGCAGCACCAGCTGCGGCTGAATCTCGACGTTGAAGCGGCGCGAGGTCTGGAACAAGCGCAGCAGCACCTGGCCGAGCGAGATGTCCTTCAGCGGTCGGTCGAAGTGCGGCTCGCACACCGCACGGATCGCGCCTTCGAGCTCATTGACGCGGGTATTCGCTGGCACCCAACCGGACTCGATGTGCAGCTCGGCGACGCGTTTGTAATCGCGGCGGAAAAACGCAATGAAGTTCTGCGCCAAGTATTCCTTGTCGAACTCGGTCAGCGTGCCGACGATGCCGAAATCGAGTGCGATGTAGCGCCCGAAAGTGGCCGGCGCCAGGCTGACCTGGATGTTGCCCGGGTGCATGTCGGCGTGAAAGAAGCCGTCGCGAAACACCTGCGTGAAGAAGATGGTCACGCCGTCGCGCGCCAGCTTCGGGATGTCGACGCCGGCGTTTTGCAAGCGCTGCGTCTGGCTGATCGGCACGCCGTCCATGCGCTCCATCACCAGCACCGTCTGCGTGCACAGCTCCCAGTGCATCTCCGGCACCATCACCAGGTTCAGGCCCTGCATGTTGCGGCGCAGCTGGGCCGCATTGGCCGCTTCGCGCACCAGGTCGAGCTCGTCGTGCAGGTGGTTGGCGAATTCGGCCACCACCTCGCGTGGTTTGAGCCGCTTGCCATCGGCCGACAGCCGCTCGACCCACACGGCGATGGTGCGCATCAGCGACAGGTCGTCGTCGATCACCGACAGCATGTTCGGCCGCAGCACCTTCACCGCGACCTCGCGCCCGTCTTTCAACGTCGCGAAATGAACCTGGGCAATCGACGCACTGGCCACCGGCTCGCTCTCGAAGCTGGCAAACACGTTCTCGACGGTGCGCCCGTAGGCTTTCTCGATCAGCTGCCGCGCCAGCGCCGCGGAAAACGGCGGCACGTTGTCTTGCAACTGCGCGAGTTCATCGGCGAGGTCGGGCGGGATCAGGTCGCGCCGCGTGGACAGTACCTGCCCGAATTTCACAAAGATCGGGCCGAGCCTCTCCAGCGCCATGCGCAGCCGCACCCCGCGCGGCGCGTCGAGGCGGCGGCTGGCGGTG
>JANPNF010000012.1:0-2289 GCA_031427315.1 Burkholderiales bacterium
GAACAACACGTTGCCGGCGATCACAGCGAAATACTGCACGCCGTCGATCGCGTAGGTGGCCGGCCCTGCATTGACGAGCGCACCGGGGCGGAACTTCCACAGCACCGCGCCGGTGTCGGCATCCAGGATGCTGAGCCGGTCCATCAGGCCGGCAAACACGATGTCGCCGTCGGTCGAGAGCAGCCCGGTGATGCGCGCAAACTGCACGAAGTCGCCTTCGTCGAGCCGGGTGGCCCACTTGGCTTCGCCGGTGTCGGGGTCCAGTGCCTTCACCGCCATCACTGAAGGTCGATTGGTGGCAAGGACGGTCGTACCGCGCATCGTCATCGTGCCCGGCTTCAACTTCTCCTCCAGGCGGAAATAAATCGTCGCCGCGTCGACGGTCGGAACGTAGTGCAGTTTTCGCTTCGGGTCGTAGGTGGGCGGCCACCAGTTCGTGCCGCCGTGCAGCCAGGGATAGACGAGCGTGCCCTGCGGGCTGGGAACGGTCGAACGGTCGTGGATTGGCCGCCCCTTCGCGTCGAGGCCTTTGGCCCAGGTCTGCTTCACGAACGGCTTACCGTACAGGAAGCGGCCATCGCGGCGATCGAGCGCGTAGTAGAAGGCATTGCGGCTCGCCATCAGCGCAGCGGGCACCTTCTCGCCGTTCCAGGTGATGTCGGCCAGAATAATCTGCTGCGTCGCATCCCAGTCGTTGGCGTCGGCCGGGGTCAGCTGGAAGTGCCATAGCAGCTTGCCGGTCTTCGGGTTGAGCGCAATGATCGAGTTGCTGTAGAGGTTGTCGCCTTCGCGGCTGCTGGCGTCGAACGGCGGCCATGGGTTGCCCGTCGACCAGTAGAGGATGTCGAGTTTCGGGTCGTAGGCCCCCAAGCTCCAGGTCGAGGCGCCGCCGGTCTTCCAGGAGTCTCCGGCCCAAGTCTCGTGGCCAGGCTCACCGGGGCCCGGAACAGTGTTGAATTGCCAGGCGCGCTTTCCGTCGACAGCGGAGAAGGCGGCGAGGAATCCGCGGATACCGGTCTCACCGCCGGCGACACCGACCACCACGAGGCCATCGAGCACCAGCGGCGCCGAGGTCATCGTGTAGCCCTCCTTCTCGTCGGCGACCTGCACCTCCCAGAGGGGCTTGCCGGTGGCCGCGTCGAGCGCGACGAGCCACGAGTCGAGCGTTGCGACGAAGACAGTCGATCCCAGCACGGCCACGCCACGGTTGAACGCGCCGCAACATACCGGCAGCTTCGACGGATCGACCGGGCGCGAGAAGCGCCAGAGCAGGCGACCGTTGCGGGCGTCGAGCGCAACAACGCCGTCAGGCGCTTCACTCACGAACATGACTCCGTTGGCGACGATGGGCGTTGCCGCCAGTGGCTTGGTGGCCGGCCGCAACTGCGTTGCCCATGCAACGCGCAGGTCGCGCACATTGCTGCGGTTGATCTGGTTCAGGCGGCTGTGGCGCTGGGCATGCATGTCACCCGAATACATCAGCCACTCGTCGGGATAGTCCGCTGCGTTGAGCAGCTTGCTGAACGGAACATCGACCTTTGGCGGCGCGGCTGCGAGATGGGCCGCTGCTTCGCGCGCCCATGCCCGCGTCTTGGTGCGCAGATAGGCCTGAACCTCCCAGATCTCGCGCTCGGTGACGGGTTGTGCCGCCATCGCCGTGTCCTTGCGGCCCCACTTGACGGTCGAGAAAAAACTCCAGTCGGTCGAGCGCGACAGAAAGGCCAGCAGATTCGGCGCCGAGCCGCCCTGGGCATTGCCACCGTGGCACGCGGCACAGACACGCAGGAACTGCTCTTCGCCGCGCTTGGCAGAGGCAGGGTCGTCCTGCCAGATGTTGCGTACCCCGGCATCGGCATTCTGGAACGTCTCCAGTCCCTCGAGGTAGGTCGCACTGCCGGGCATGATCCAGCGAGCCAGGTCCGTGGTCGGGATCTCCGGGATCTTGCCCGAGAGCTTCAAGCCCACGACCTTGGCCCGCCAGTTGAGCTCCGGCACAGCAGTGACAATGGCCGCGAGGGCGGCGATCAAGCCAATCAAAACAAGGCCGGACCATCGCCGCGACCACTTCAAGCGCATTCAAAACTCCTCGTGGGTCCCTTCCGGGGCATAACCTTTGAGTTTAGATTCGATCTTCTTGACGCCGAGTGGCGACAACCCCCTTGTGTGCAGGATTGATGAAAGTCGCTGGGCAGCTCGATGGCTCGCTGAGGCGAGCCTACAGAGCGACGCTCGATCTGCTGTCCAAAAGGCGGAACCACTTCTGTCCGAGCGGCGCGCCGGCTCGTTGAC
>JANPNF010000013.1:0-12136 GCA_031427315.1 Burkholderiales bacterium
GGCGGCAAGCTCGACATGCAGATCAAGGTCGAGAAGGGCCGCGGCTATGTGCCGGGCAACCTGCGTCGTTTCGGCGACGAGCCAACCAAGTCGATCGGCCGCATCGTGCTCGATGCCTCTTTCTCGCCTGTGGCGCGTGTGAGCTACACCGTCGAGAGCGCGCGCGTGGAGCAGCGCACCGACCTCGACAAGCTGGTGATGGAGATCAACACCAACGGCGCTATTTCGCCGGAAGAAGCGATTCGCGCCTCGGCGAAGATTTTGGTTGAACAGTTGGCGGTGTTCGCACAGCTGGAGAACAGCGAGATCGCTGCCTTCAACGAGCCGCAGAACCGCAACACGCAGTTTGACCCGATCCTGCTGCGCCCGGTCGACGAGCTGGAGCTGACGGTGCGTTCTGCGAACTGCCTGAAGGCCGAGAACATTTACTACATCGGCGACCTGATTCAGCGCACCGAGACCGAGTTGCTGAAAACGCCGAACCTGGGTCGCAAGTCGCTCAACGAAATCAAGGAAGTGCTTGCGTCGCGCGGGTTGACGCTGGGTGGGCGGCTGGAGAACTGGCCGCCGCAAGGGTTGGATAGGCGCTAACGCTTCGCCAACACGAGAGACGGCCTGAAGGCCGTCATCGGAGATGACGAGCGCGCTGTGCTTTTGGGCGCACGCGTTTGATCACCACCCCCAGTACCTGATCCGGCTGGGGTTCACAAGTCAGTCAAAAAAGGACCTTCACCATGCGTCACCGTCACGGACTTCGCAAACTCAACCGCACCTCGTCGCACCGCCTGGCGATGCTGCGCAACATGTGCAATTCCTTGCTGCAGCACGAGGCCATCAAGACCACGGTGCCCAAAGCCAAGGAGCTGCGCCGCGTCGTCGAGCCGCTGATCACGCTGGCCAAGGAACCTACGCTGGCCAACCGCCGCCTGGCTTTCGACCGCACCCGCGACCGCGACATCGTTACCAAGCTGTTCAACGTCCTGGGCCCGCGCTACAAGGTGCGTCCGGGCGGCTACACCCGCATCCTGAAAATGGGTTTCCGTGTCGGCGACAACGCGCCGATGGCGTTTGTCGAGCTGGTTGATCGCCCTGATGCGGCTGCTACAGAAGGCCCCGAGTCGGTGGAGTAACACTCAGATCGACCTGCCGAATTGCACCGCGAAGTGGTGGAGTCGGTTATAGTCAAAGACTCAGTCGCGGGGTGGAGCAGTCTGGTAGCTCGTTGGGCTCATAACCCAAAGGTCGTAGGTTCAAATCCTGCCCCCGCAACCAAAGTCTATGCGGCTCGATGCCGCAGCAAAACGCCAACCCGTCGGTTGGCGTTTTGTTTTTGGGCGTCAGCGCTGACAACCCTCGCGGCGCGTACCTTCGGTACCTGACTGAACCTGGTTCATTGCCCAGCGTCCGCACCGCGAAGACTTGTTCAGTGTGGCCTCGATGCTTCGGCCTAGACTGAAGGCGTACAGCAGCAAAACAGTCACCTGGTTTCAATGAACAACCGCACGGAGAAGAACGCCACCCCGCAGCCAATGCCTTCGATGCCCTGGGCAACTGTCTCCCGGCGAAGTCTTTTTCGTCGCACCTTGCCCTGGTTGGTGGGCCTGTTGGTGATTGGTGGCGGTGCGGTCTGGTGGTGGCGTAATCAGGTGGCTGATTCGGTCAATGCGGAAAGCACACAGGCCTCTGGCCGCACCGGCGCAGCGCCCGGAGGCGGCGGGCGGCGGTTCACACGCACCAATGCGGCCCAGCCGGTGTCGGTGCAGGCCGCTCGTCGACGAGACATCCGGATCAGCGTCAACGCCATCGGCAGCATCAGTGCATTGAACACCGCCGTCGTGCGCGCGCAGGTCAGCGGTGTGCTGCAAAGCCTGAACTTCAAGGAAGGGCAGCAAGTCCGCGCCGGACAAGTTCTGGCACAGATCGACCCGCGCGCCTTCCAGGCCGCGCTCAGCCAGGCCGAGGGCGGTCTGGCGCGTGACAAGGCGCAGCTGGACAACGCCCGGATCGACCTGGAGCGCTACCGTGGTCTGCTGGCCAAGGATGCGATTCCCAAGCAACAGCTCGACACCCAGGGCGCACTGGTGCGGCAGCTCGAGGGCACGGTGCAGGCCGACCAGGGCACAGTCGCCAGCGCCCGCGTGCAGCTCTCCTACACCCGGGTCACCGCGCCGATCTCGGGCCGCCTGGGACTGAAGCAGGCCGATCTCGGCAATGTGGTCCAGCCCGGTGATGCCAACGGCATCATCAACATCACCCAGACCGAACCGATCTCGCTGGTCTTTGCCGTGCCGGCCGCCCACGTGCCGCTGATCACGGCGCGCCTGCGCTCCGGTGTATCGATACCCGTCGAGGCCTGGGACCGCGGCGGCAAGCAGCAACTGGCCGTGGGCCGGGTCGCCACCGTCGACAACGCCATCGATCCCAGCACCGACACGATCAAGGTCAAGGCCGTGTTCCCGAACCGCGACGAGGCGCTGTTCCCCAACCAGGCGGTCAGCGTGACGCTGCAGCTCGACGTGCTGGCCGGCGTGATCGCCGTGCCGCAGGCTGCAGTGCTGCGCGGCGCACAGGGCTTCTACGTGTATGTTGTCAACGCTAACAACACCGTCAGCACCCGCGTGGTGACGCCAGGCGCCGTCGATGAGGGCTGGATGGCGGTGGATGGCGCACTGAAGCTGGGCGAAAAGGTGGTAATCGACGGCACCGACCGATTGCGTGAAGGCGCCGAGGTGGAGATGATCGCCGCCGATCCGCAGCAGCGTGCGGGCGCGAGTGCGCCAGCCGGTGGCGGGCGGCGCCCTGGCCGCTGAGCGCCGCGCCATGAACCCGTCACGCCTGTTCATCGAACGCCCGGTGGCCACCTCGCTGCTGATGTTGGCGATCTTGCTGGCCGGGCTGCTGGCCTACCGCTTGATGCCGCTGTCGGCGCTGCCGGAGGTGGACTATCCGACGATCCAGGTCACCACGCTGTACCCGGGGGCCAGCCCGCACGTAATGTCCACCTCGGTCACCGCACCGCTGGAACGCCAGTTCGGCCAGATGCCGGGGCTGAATCAGATGACGAGCAGCAGCTCGGGCGGCGCCTCGGTGATCACGCTGCGCTTCTCTCTCGGCCTGTCGCTCGACGTGGCCGAACAGGAGGTGCAGGCCGCCATCAATGCCGCCACCACCTTGCTGCCCAGCGACCTGCCCATGCCGCCGATCTACAGCAAGGTCAATCCGGCCGATGCGCCGGTGCTGACCCTCGCGGTGACCTCGCCCTCGCTGCCGGTGATCAAGCTGCACGAGCTGGCCGAGAACCGCCTGGCGCCCAAGCTCTCGCAGGTCGAGGGCGTCGGGCTGATCAGCATCGCGGGGGGACAGCGTCCGGCAGTGCGCATTCAGGCAAATCCGCAGGCCCTGGCCTCTCTCGGCCTGTCGCTCGAAGACGTGCGCACCGCCATCGTCGCGGCCAACGTCAACCAGGCCAAGGGCAGCTTCGATGGTTCGCAGCGGGCCTCGACGATCGACGCCAACGACCAGCTGAAGTCGGCGGCCGAATACCAGGAGCTGATCCTCGCCTGGAAGAACGGCAATCCGGTGCGGCTGAAAGACGTGACGCAGATCGTCGACGAGGCCGAAAACCTGCGGCTGGCGGCGTGGTCCGGCCGCACCCCGGGCGTGATCCTCAACGTGCAGCGCCAGCCGGGCGCCAACGTGATCCAAACCGTTGACCGCATCAAGGCCCTGCTGCCCAAGCTGCAGGCCTCGCTGCCGGCATCGGTCGATGTGCAGGTCATCGCCGACCGCACCACGACCATCCGCGCGTCGGTGCGTGACACTGAGGTCGAGTTGCTGCTAGCGGTGGCGCTGGTCGTGATGGTGATCTTTTTGTTCCTGCGCAGCGCCAGTGCCACGCTGATCCCGAGCGTGGCGGTGCCGCTGAGCCTGTTGGGCACCTTCGGCGTCATCTACCTCGCCGGGTTCTCGATCAACAACCTGACGCTGATGGCGCTGGTGATCGCCACCGGCTTCGTCGTCGACGACGCCATCGTGATGATCGAAAACATCGCGCGGAATCTCGAAGAGATGGAGCGCGATGTTTCGGCGCAGGCTGACTTGGCCACAGGCCAAGTCAAGGGCGCGCAAGCGCCCGGCCGCAGCCAAAACATCGCCATGCAGGCCGCGCTGAAAGGCAGCCAGCAGATCGGCTTCACCATCATTTCACTGACGGTGTCGCTGTTGGCGGTGCTGATCCCGCTGCTGTTCATGGGCGATGTGGTCGGACGGCTGTTCCACGAGTTCGCGATCACGCTGGCGGTGGCCATCCTGATCTCGGCCTTCGTCTCGCTGACCCTGACGCCTATGATGAGTGCGCGCTTGCTGCGCCCCGAGCGCGAGCGCAGCCACAGCCGCGTCGGCGCCTGGTTCACGCAGCGCTTCGATGCAATGGTGGCGTCTTATGGCCGTGCGCTCAACTGGGTGCTCGACCGGCCCCGCGCCACGCTGGTCGTGTTTGCGCTGACGCTGGGTTCGACCGGGCTGCTCTATATGGTCGTGCCCAAGGGCTTCTTCCCGGTGCAGGACACCGGTCTGATCCAGGTCGTCACCGAGGCGACGCAGACGACCTCGTTTGGCGCCATGTCGACGCGCCAGCAGGCGCTGGCCGACGCGATCCTGAAAGACCCGGACGTTGACCATCTTGCGTCTTTTATCGGCGTGGACGGCGCCAACGCCACCTTGAACACCGGGCGCATGCAGATCACGCTGAAGCCGTTCGCGCAGCGCGAAGCGTCGGCCTCGGAGGTGATCCGCCGCCTGGCCGAGGCCACCGCGCATGTGCCCGGCATCACCGCCTACATGCAGCCGGTGCAGGACCTGACCATCGAGGACCGCGTCTCCAAGACGCAGTACCAGTTCCTGCTCAGCTCATCGGACGCGAAAGCGCTCGCCACCAGCACCCACCGCCTGCTCGAACGCCTGCGCGCGCTGCCCGACCTGGTGGATGTGACGAGCGATCTGCAAGAGCAAGGCCAGCAGGCCTATGTGCAGATCGACCGCGAAGCCGCAGGCCGGCTCGGCGTCACCGTAGCGGCCATCGACACGGCGCTGTACAACGCGTTCGGGCAACGCCTGATCTCGACCATCTACACCCAGTCCAGCCAGTACCGGGTGGTGCTGGAGGCCGCTGTAGGTCGGATTCGCGGCCCGACGGCGATCGCAGATCTGTATGTGCCAGGCAGCACCACCAATGCGAGTGGCATCACCACTCAGGTGCAGGTGCCGCTGGCGTCGGTGGCCCAGGTGCTGGAGCGGCCGGCGGCGTTGGCGATCAACCATGTGGCGCAGTTCCCGTCGGCCACGGTGTCGTTCAACCTCGCACCCGGCGCTTCGCTGGGTAACGCGGTGGACGCGATCAAGGCCGAGGAAGCCCGCCTCGACTTGCCGTCGAGCGTCGAGACCAGTTTCCAGGGGGCGGCCGAGGCGTTTCGCGCGTCGCTCGGCAACTCGCTGCTGCTGATCTTGGCCGCGGTGGTCACGATGTACATCGTGCTCGGGGTTCTCTACGAGAGCTACATCCACCCGATCACCATCCTCTCGACGCTGCCGTCGGCGGGCCTAGGGGCCTTGCTGGCGCTGCTCGTGGCGGGGCAGGACCTGGGCGTGGTCGGCGTCATCGGCATCGTGCTGCTGATCGGCATCGTCAAGAAGAACGCGATCATGATGATCGACTTCGCGCTCTATGCCGAACGCGAGGAGGGCCTGGCGCCGCGTGATGCCATCTACAAGGCCTGCCTGCTGCGCTTCCGGCCGATCCTGATGACGACGATGGCCGCGCTGCTGGGCGCACTGCCGCTGATGCTCGGCACCGGCGCCGGCCACGAGCTGCGCCAGCCGCTGGGCGTGACGATGGTCGGCGGGTTGATCGTCAGTCAGCTGCTGACGCTGTTCACCACGCCGGTGATCTACCTCGGCTTCGCGCGCCAGGCACAGCGGCTGAAGGCGTGGCAAGCGAACCGCGCCGCGGCCACATGAACCTCTCCGCCCCCTTCATCCACCGGCCGGTGGCCACCACGCTGATCACGGTCGGCATCGCGCTGGCGGGCCTGCTCGGCTTCCAGTTGCTGCCGATCGCGCCGTTGCCGCAGGTCGACTTTCCGACCATCTCGGTCAGCGCGTCGCTGCCGGGCGCCAACCCCGACACGATGGCCGCGACCGTCTCCACGCCGCTGGAGCGTGCGCTGGGCACCATTGCCGGGGTCAACGAGATCACTTCACGTTCTTCGCTGGGCTCGACCAACATCACGCTGCAGTTCGACCTCGATCGCGACATCAATGGCGCCGCCCGTGATGTGCAGGCGGCCATCAACGCGGCGCGCACGCTGCTGCCGACCGGCATGCCCAGCAACCCGACCTACCGCAAAGTGAACCCGGCCGCAGCGCCGATCATGATCATCGCGCTCACCTCCGACACGCTGACGCGCGGCCAGATGTACGACGCGGCGTCCACTGTGCTGGCGCAGCGCTTGTCTCAGGTTCGGGGCGTGGGGCAGGTCAACGTCGGCGGCGGTGCGCTGCCGGCGGTGCGTGTCGAGCTCGATCCCGACAAGCTGTCCGCCAAGGGCATTTCGCTCGACAAGGTGCGCCTCGCGATCACCGCCACCAACGCCAATCGGCCCAAGGGCGCGGTCGAAGACGGCGACCACCACTGGCAGATCGGCGCCAACGACCAGGCGCTGACCGCGGCCGATTACGCGTCGGTGCTGGTGAGCTACCGCGACGGCGCGGCAGTGCGGCTGCGTGATGTGGCGCAGGTCGTCGATTCGGTGCAGGACGTGCGCAATTACGGTCTGGCCAATGGCAAGCCGGCCGTGGTGCTGTTCGTGCTCAAGGAGCCGGGCGCCAACATCATCGAGACGGTGCAGCGGGTGCGCGACATCCTGCCGCGCATGCAGGCGTCGATCCCCGGCGCCATCGACCTGCAGGTGATCAGTGACCGCACGCCCACCATCCGCGCCTCGCTGCAAGAGGTGGAGCGCGCGATGGCGATCTCAATCGGGCTGGTGATCTTGGTCGTGCTGCTGTTTTTGCGCAGCTGGCGCGCCACCGTGATCCCGGCGGTGGTGGTGCCGGTGTCGCTGCTCGGCACCTTCGGTGTGATGTACCTGTGTGGCTACAGCCTGGACAACCTGTCCGCCATGGCCCTGACGGTGGCCACCGGCTTCGTCGTCGACGATGCCATCGTGGTGCTGGAGAACATCACGCGCCACATCGAGCGCGGCATGGCGCCGCGCAAGGCGGCGCTGATGGGCGCGCGCGAGATCGGCTTCACCGTGGTGTCGATCTCGATCAGCCTGATCGCGGTCTTCATCCCGCTGTTGCTGATGGGCGGCATCGTCGGGCGGCTGTTCCGCGAGTTCGCCGTCGTGCTGTCGGCGGCGATTTTGGTGTCGATGGTGGTGTCGCTAACGACCACGCCGATGATGGCGGCCAGGCTGTTGAAGCCGCGCGCCGAGAGGCGTGCGCCGGGTCGCATCGGACGGCTGTTGGCGCGCGGCAATCGGGCTTTCGTGCGCGGGTATCGACGCTCATTGATGTGGGCGCTGCGCCACCAGCCGGTGGCCATGCTGTCCCTGCTGGGTGTGATCGTGCTCAACGTCTACCTCTACACGGCGATTCCCAAGACCTTCTTCCCGCAACAGGACACCGGCTCGCTGGTCGGCGGCGTGCAGGCCGACCAGGGCAGCTCGTTCCAGGCCATGCAGGCGCGGGTCGACAAATTCATGGTCATTGTGCAGGCCGACACGGCGGTGGCCAACGTCAGCGGCTCGACCGGCGGCGGCCAGACCAATTCAGCCAACTTCTACATCACCCTCAAGCCGCTGGCCGAGCGCAAGCTGTCAGCCGATGCCGTGGTGGCGCGGCTGCGCGAGAAGCTCAGCCACGAGCCGGGCTCCAACCTCTACTTTGCGCCGGTGCAAGACATCCGCATCGGTGGCCGCCAGTCGAGCGCGCAGTACCAGTACACGCTGCAGGCCGATGACGTGGACACCTTGCGCACCTGGGAGCCACGGGTGCGCAACGCGCTGTCGCAGCGGCCCGAGTTGACCGATGTCAACACCGACCAGCAGGACAAGGGCACGCAGACCTCGCTGGTGATCGATCGCGATGCCGCCGCGCGGCTCGGGGTCACCGTCAGCAATCTGGACAGTGCGCTGAACAACGCCTTCGGCCAGCGCCAGGTGGGGGTGATTTACCACGCGCTGAACCAGTACCGCGTGGTCATGGAGCTCGCGCCTCAGTATCTGCAGGGGCCACAGACACTGAACCACTTCTACCTCACCAGCAGCACAGGTGCGCAGGTGCCGCTGTCGGCCATCGCGCGGGTGGAGGCCACCAACACCCCGCTGTCCGTCAATCACCAGAGCGGCTCACCCGCTTCGACGATCAGCTTCAATCTGCCGCCCGGTGTTTCGTTGTCGGATGCCACCCTGGCCATCGGCAGCGCGATGGCCGCACTCGGCGTGCCGGTGTCGCTGCGCGGGAGCTTCCAGGGCACCGCCAATGCGTTCCAGCAGTCGCTGGCATCGCAGCCCTGGCTGATCGCGGCCGCCATCGTCGTGATCTACCTGGTGCTGGGCATGCTGTACGAGAGCCTGATCCATCCGGTGACGATCCTGTCCACGCTGCCGTCGGCCGGCGTGGGTGCGCTGCTCGCGCTGATGCTGTTCAAGACAGATTTTTCGATCATCGCGTTGATCGCGGTGATCCTGCTGATCGGCATCGTCAAGAAGAACGCGATCATGATGATCGACTTCGCCATCGGCAGGCAGCGTGAGGGCCAGGTCAGTGCGGGCGCGGCGATCTACCGCGCCGCCAACCTGCGGCTGCGGCCGATCCTGATGACGACCTTTGCCGCGATCTTCGGCGCCCTGCCGCTCGTACTCGGTTCGGGCGACGGCGCCGAGTTGCGCCAACCGCTAGGCATCGCGATCGTCGGCGGGCTGATCCTGAGCCAGTTGCTGACGCTGTACACCACGCCAGTGGTGTTCGTGCTGATGGACCGGCTAAGCGCCAAGCGCTGGCGAGCGCGGCGGGCCCAGCGCGCATCGCCCATTCAAATGGCATCCGCCTGAGGCCGCATGATCTATCGAATCACTTCGGCGCTGGTGCCGCTGGCCGCTGCCACGCTGATGGCCGCTTGTGCGGTCACCCACGTCGACTCGCCGCCGGTGGCGCCCGCGGCGCAGTACAAGGAATCCGCCGACTGGAAGCAGGCCGCCGCCGCGGTGCCAGTGCCCGATGAGTGGTGGACGCTGTTCAACGACCCCCTGCTCGACGATCTGCAACGTCAGCTGGTAATCGGCAACGAAAACCTGAAGTCCGCGCTGTCTGCCGTGACCCGTGCGCGGGCCTTGTACGACGCGAGCCGCAGCGCGCTGTTGCCCACGCTCTCGGTCGGTGCCGGGGCGACGCGCAGCGACACACCGAGCTTGATCAGTTCCGATCGATCGTCCAAGCCCGTCAACAGCGTGAACGTGACAGCCACCGCCAGCTGGGAGATCGACCTGTGGGGGCGGCTGTCTCAAACCCGGACCGGCGCCCAGGCCTCGTTGCAGGCCAGTGCCGATGACCTCGCTGCCGTGCGCTTGTCGGCGCAGGCGCTGCTGGTGCAAACCTATTTGTCGCTGCGCACCGCCGACGCGCAGTTGTCGGTGCTGGCCCGCAGCGTGGCCGCCTACCAGCAGTCGCTGGCGTTGACGCAGGTGCGCTACGACGGTGGCGTGGCCGCGCGCACCGACGTGCTGCAGGCGCAGACCCAGCTCAAGTCGGCGCAGGCCCAGTCTGCCGACCTGACCGCGCAGCGGGCGCAGCTCGAACATGCGATTGCGGTGCTGCTCGGGGCGCCACCGTCGTCACTGGCCCTGACGCAAAACGCCAGTCTGCCGCCGGTGCCCGAGGTGCCGCCGATGCTGCCGGCGTCGCTGCTGCAGCGTCGCCCCGACATCGCCGCCGCCCAGCAACGGGTGGCGGCGGCCTATGCCCAGATCGGCGTGGCCGACGCCGCGTTCTTCCCCGATCTGACGCTGTCGGCCAGCGCGGGCTTTCGGGGCGCCTCGCTGGCGAGCCTCTTCAGCGCCCCCCACCTGCTGTGGTCCCTGGGGCCCACGCTCACCCAGGCCATCTTCGACGGCGGCCAGCGCAGGCTCGCCAGTGCGCAGGCCACCGCCGCGGCAGACCAGGCCACGTCGGCTTACCGCCAGACCGTGCTCACCGCGCTGCAAGAAGTGGAAGACAACCTGGTGCTTGCGCAACAGCTGCAGCAGCAGGCGCAATGGCAGAGCGAAGCCCTGCAAGCCGCACAACTCAACCTCGACATCACGCTGGAGCAGTACCGCGCCGGCACCGTGAGCTACCTCAACGTGGTGGTCGCCCAAACGTCGGCGCTCAGCAGCGAAAACACCTTGCTGTTGGTGCGCAACCGCCAGCTCGCCGCGGTGAACCAGCTGCTGAAAAACATCGCCGGGCGCTGGCAGCCGGTGTGAGTTTTCTTGACAAGGCCATCGCAGCACCATGACCCTGATCACTGGCTCCTCGTTGCTCTGCGCGGCACCGCAGCCGCCGTGGCTGGTGGCTGACATTGGCGGCACGCATGCCCGCTTCGGCCTTGTCGAGGGCGCGGGGCTCGCCGTCACGCACAGCGAGCGGCTGCGCACCGAGGCCCACCCGCAACTGATCGATGCGGCACGTGCCTACCTGGCTGCCTTGCCGCCGTCGGTGAGTCGGCCGACACAGGCGTGCCTGGCCGTGGCAGCGCCGCTGGATGGTGACGAGGTGCGCTTCATCAACCACCCGTGGCGGTTCTCGCGCGATGCCTTGCAGCGCGAGTTGGGGTTCGAGCGGCTGCTGTTGCTGAACGATTTTGAAGCGCTGGCGCTGGCGCTGCCCTGTCTCCCGGCCGAAGCGCTGCGCAGGCACGCATCAGCGTCCGGACAGGTGCCGTCCGCAGTCCAGCACGGGACGCTGGCCGTTGTCGGGCCGGGCACCGGCCTCGGTGTCGCTGGCCTGATTGCCACGGCCGCGGGATGGCAGGCCATTCCGGGCGAGGGCGGGCATGTCACGCTGGCTGCCTGCGACGATTTCGAGGTGGCGGTGCTGGCAGCGGCCCGCCGCGAGCTCGCACACGTGTCGGCCGAGCGGCTGCTCTCGGGCATCGGGCTGCCGCTGTTGCACCGCTCGGTGGCCGCAGCATCAGGCCGCACCATCGATCTGGCGATGCGCACGGAAGCCATCTTGCAGCACGGCATCGATCACGACCGCAGCGGCAGCGGCAGTGGCGACGCCGATTGCGCGCGGACGCTCGCCGTGTTCTGCGCGATGCTGGGCACCGTCGCCGGCAATGTCGCGCTGACACTCGGCGCGCGCGGCGGGATGTACATCGGCGGCGGCATCGTGCCGCGCATGGCCGATGTGTTCTTCGCCTCGTCTTTTCGTGAACGCTTCGAAGCGAAGGGGCGCTACCGCGACTACATGCGTGCGATTCCGACGGCCTTGATCACCGACCCGCAAGCGGCGCTGACCGGCGCTGCGGTCGCCCTGGCGCAGGCGGTGGCCGCCGCCTGACAGCACATCGGATGGCCCAGGGGCGCCACCGTACAATTTGCGGGGTGTGCCCAAGGCGTTTTCCGCCGCTCCAACCAAGGATTTCACGTGTTCATTTCTGACGCTTTCGCCCAGGCCGCACCGGCTGCCACCGGGAGCCCCGACATGCTCGGCAGCCTCGGGTCCATGCTGCCGCTGGTGCTGATGTTCGTGGTGCTGTACTTCGTGATGATTCGCCCGCAGATGAAGCGTCAGAAGGAGCAGAAGGCAATGATCGACGCACTGGCCAAGGGCGATGAAGTGGTCATCGGTGGTGGCGTGCTCGGCAAGGTGGCCAAGCTCGGTGAGACCTACCTGTCGATCGAGATCGCCAACGGGGTTGAGATTCAGGTGCAGCGCGCGTCGGTGCTGCAAGTGCTGCCCAAGGGCACGTTCAAGTAAAGGCCTGACGCAGACCGCTGCGTTGCGGATGCGACACCCCACTTCCATCAGCGCAGGCCAGCCGGCCGAAAGCCGATCGATCGCCAGAAAGGCGTCATGAACCGCTATCCCC
>JANPNF010000014.1:0-13264 GCA_031427315.1 Burkholderiales bacterium
ACCCGGCCCTTCGGCCGGTTGTATTTGATGGCGTTCGACAGCAGGTTTGCCACCACCTGCTCGAGCGCATCAGTGTCGGCGCGCACGGGCGGCGCGTTCGACGCAATCTCCAGCATCAGCTCAATGCCGCGCCGCTGGGCCAGCGGCGTCAGCTCGTCGGCGCAGCGTTCGATCAGCAACCGCACGTCGACCGGCCGGTGGCGCAGGCGCAGACGCCCCTGTTCAATGCGTGACACCTCCAGCAGCTGGTCGATCAGTGAGAGCAGCCGCTCGCCCGAATGACGCAGCACCTCCAGGCGCTGCGCTTGGGCAGGCGCCAGCGGCGCCTCGCTGTCGAGCGCCATCAGCTGCGCGAAGCCCAGGATGCCGTTTAACGGTGTGCGCAATTCGTGACTGACACGCGACATGAACTCGCTCTTGCTGCGGCTGGCTTTTTCGGCATCGAGCTTGTCGCGCTTCAGGGCATCCAGCGTTTGCCGCTGCGTCACGTCGGTGCAGGTGCCGACCAGCCGCTGCTGGCCCGCCACCGGCTGCAGCACGAATTCCAGCGTGCGCGCTCCGTGCTGTGCGCCCGCGTCCACACCCAAGGACAGGCGCATCCGGTCTTCTGCCAACGCGGTGGGCAACCACAGGGACCGTGCTGCGGTTCGGTCGGCTTCGGTCACCAGAGCCATCCACGCCGCCACCTCGACCACATGCGGGGCAGCGGCCAGGCCGTGGTGAAGGCAGGCCACCGCATCGAGTTGCAGGGTGCCGCCCGCCACGTCGAACTCCACCACCCCGATGTCGGCCGCCGCGGTGGCGAGCTGCCAGCGCTCCAGGCGTTGCTGCGCGTCTGGGTCCGCGGCCGATGGTGAAGGCTGCGGCCGCAGCAGCAGATTCCAGTGAACGCCGCCATCGGGCGCCAGATCGGCCAGCGCACTGGCGTCGAAGCGGCTCCATGGTCCGTGCCGACGCCGCAGACGCACCGTTTCGTGAATCGGCTGTGAAGATGCAACGACCTGGGTCCAGTCGCGCTCGATGCGCCGCAGGTCCTCGGCATGAACACAGTCAAGCAGCGGGCGGGCATCGGCACGCAAGACCGACATCGAGATGCCGCACAGGCGGATGAAGGCGCCGCACGCGTACGGGACGGCCCAGTGCCCGGCTTCGGAGCGGTGCAGGCGCACCACCAGCGAAGGCAGCTTGTCCAACAGGGTTTGCAGTTCCGCCAGCGGATCGCGGTCGCCCCGGCGGCGCATGGCGCGAGTCGCACTGTCGCGCCGATCGGCGATGGAGGACGGCGGCGAATGCGGGCGGGGATATCGAACCGTTGGGTGCATCATCAAAATGGGGAATGCGGGCGATCTTTACAGCGCACCTTTGCGCCGTTTCAACGGCCTGGCGTTGGGCTGTATTTGTAACAGTATTGGGGGCTGAGGTGGTGGCCGATGCACCCCGCATTCAGGGGTTGAAATACTCCTGAAATGCACCGACCGTGTGCATTTGCGCATCCGAAGCGCGGGTTAAGACGTAAGAGATGTTTTTTGTGCGCGTTCACGGCATGATCCAGTTGAACGCCGTCTTTTGGAGCCGCCATGAACATCGTTTTGCTACACCGTCGTGCCTTGATTGCCAGCCTGTGCCTGGGCTTGAGCCTGGTGGGCGGTTCGGCCTTCGCCGATGACGTGCCGACCGCCTTGGCCGTCAAAGCACGTGCGGTGGTGCAGGCGCAGCTCGATGCCTTCGCCGCCGACGATGCGCGGCGCGCCTTCCTGCTGGCGTCGCCAGGTGCGCGCAAGCATCTGGGGTCACCCGACAACTTCATCAACCTCGTGCGCAAGAGCTACGCAGTGGTGTACCGGCCTGCGTCGGTGGCATTCCTGAAACCGCAGCTGATCGACGGCGAGGTGGTGCTGGGCGTGCAGATGACCGACACACAAGGCGCCGCATGGCTGGCAACCTACACGCTGGAGCGCCAGCCTGACGGACTGTTCCTCATCGGTGGCTGCGAACTGGTTCAAAACGAAGGTCGCTACACCTGAGGCCATGAACGAACTCAACAAGACGCTGGATCAACTCACGCTCGAGCAGTACCTGCTGGCCCTGGTGTTTCTGCTGAGCTACGGTGCTGCCTTGGGCTCGATGTTCGGCGTCGCGGGCCGGTTGCGCGCCTGTTCGTTGGCGCTGCCGGCCGCCGCCGGTTTCGTGGCGCTGACACAGCCCTGGGAGCACGGTGTGTTGCTCGTGCTGTGTGCAATCGGCGGGATCGGTCTGTTTATCGCCTCGTCTTATGCCTTCAGTGCCCTCACGGTGTCTAAACGCTGGTCTTCTTCGCCTCAAACAGCGACTCACCCGGCCCGCTCACTCGCGCTGCGCGACGTGGCCGGGCTGGCTGTGACCCAGGCTGCGCGCGCAGTCAAGCGCCTGCGTCATCACTCCACCTGAGGCTTACATCCCGTTGCCATCGCGGGCGCACTGGGGCCTATGGTCGAACATGCGCCGGCCGATATCTTGGCCTGTAGCCGAGACAGCGGAGGTGAGCATGATCTGGATCAAAACCGACATCGGCCGCGCCGAGATCAGCGCCCGCAGGTTGGTGCCCGAACGGTTGCGCCGCAACCTGCTGCTGCTGATCGATGGTCATCGCTCGCAGGATTTGCTGCTGAACAGCGTAGAGGGCATCACGCCGAAAGACTTCGATCTGCTTGCACGGCTGGGCTTGATTGCCCGTGTACGCATCGACGCAGTGTCGGCGTCTGCCTTCACCCAACCGGCGACACAAACATCGGCTGTGTTTGGCCAGCGCGCCACCGACATAGATCTGCTGCTCGACGAGCTGCCGATGCCCAGCTATACGCAGCTCACCGCGCGGCTGACGCACCTGATTTCGAGCGAACTCGGTCTGCGCGGATTTCGCCTGGCCCTGGCGGTGGAAAAGGCGGCCGACGTGCATCAACTGATGCCGGTTGCCGATCGTGTCGTCGCCGACATCGGGCAACGCAAAGGCGCGGCGGCGGCAGACAAAGCCAGGCAGCTGATCCTTAGTGCCTGATTTCTCATGACTGCTGCGCTGCTCCGCACCCTCGCCAAGTTCGTGCTGGTTTTTCCGTCGTCGGCGGCCATGTGGCCGCGGCCTCCGACGACTTCATCGCGCCGGAGCTGGCGTTTCGTTTCGAGGCGCGCGTACTCGACGCGCACCAGGTTGAGGTGGTGTTCAACGTGGCCGACGGCTACTACCTGTACCGCGAGCGCTTTGCCTTCGCGGCCGCCCCTGCCGCGGTGAAGCTCGGCACCCCGGTGTTCCCGCCGGGCCAAGTCAAGTTCGACGACACCTTTGGCAAGAAGCTCGAGACACACCGCGGCCGCGTGGTGATCCGCCTGCCGGTGAAATCCGCGCCCGCCGCCTTCTCGGGTGCCGTGACCCTCACGGTGACCAGCCAGGGCTGCGCCGACGCCGGTCGGTGCTACCCGCCGATGCAGAGTACGGTGCAGCTGTCATTGGCCAACCGCGAGCGCACCAGCGGCCGGTGACGCTCCATCTCTAGGCCAACCAGCGCAGTTGCGGCAGTGCTTTGAACATCCGCGCCGCATGTCGGCCAAGCCACCCGCGCTCTGCAGCGACTCACAGCGCCTCGTCAGTTGTGACTTCGAAGCGGGTCAGTGCATTCGGGCCGAAGGTCATCGTGATCGGCACGTCGCCTGCGTCACGGCCGCGTGCCATCACCACCCGGCCGATGCGCGGCGTGTTGTGGCGCGCGTCGAAGGTGTGCCATGAGCCGCCCAGGTAGACCTCGAACCAGGCGCTGAAATCCATCGGGTAGCGCACCGGCGGAATGCCGATGTCACCGAGATAGCCCGTCGCGTAACGCGCGGGAATGTTCAAGCAGCGACACAGAGTGACGGCCAGATGCGCGAAGTCGCGGCACACGCCGGTCTGCTCATGGAAACCTTGCAGTGCGCTGCGGTTCGATCGGGCTTGGTTGTAGTCGAAGCGGATGCGCTGGTTCACGAAATCGCAGATCGCCTGCACGCGGCCCCAGCCCAGCGGGCTGCCGCCGAACTGCGACCACGCGAAGCCCAGCAGCTCACTGTCGACCTCGCAGTAGCGACTGGGCAGTAAGAATTGCAGCACCTCTGGCGGCAACTCTTCCGGTGCGTGCTGGTAGGCGCCGTAGTCAACCGCGTCGGGCAGACCACTGTCGTAAACAACAGCTTGGTTGGTCAGGCGCACCGACGACACCTGCGGCGGCACCTGGATGCGCCCGCAGCGGTTGCCGAACGCGTCAAGGTACTCAGTGGCGACCAGCCCAGGCTGCACGCACACGTTCTCCGGCCCCCGCAGATCGTGCTCACGGCTCGGGTGCACACGCAGCAGGTAGATCAGGGCAGTCGGTGCGGTGAGCGTGAGCTCGATGTCGTAGCCAATGCGGATGAGCATGAGGATTCCCGTGGTTGCATGTTGCAACGCAACAATCGTGCTCGGTGGCGGCGAGACTGGGCTCTAGCGGGTTTGAAAAAAGTCTCGAAATGTTTCAGCCGGCTCATCCCATGAGCCTGTACATCGATACGCTAAACGCATGACGAACCGTAAAGAACTCATCGAATCGCTCGATTTGCTGGCCCATATCAACGAAGACGGCCTGGCGCACCACCTGCGCGATCACCTGACTGATGTGGCTGTTGCAGCGAAGGGGTTTGCAGAACCTTTGAGTTCCGGCCTGTGGGGCCATCTCGCGGGGTTGTGGCACGACCTTGGCAAGTACCGTCCTGGGTTTCAACAATACATCCGCCACGTCAATGGGCATGAGGCCCACATTGAGGGCAAGCTGCCCAGCGGCAGCGACAAGACGCATTCCGCGGCGGGCGCGTTGCATACGCTGCGAACCCTCGAAGCGCACTTCGGGTCTAAATTTTCGGATCTTGCGAGAGTGCTGGCCTATGTCATTGCGGGGCACCATGCTGGCCTGGGTGACTGGGTGGCCGGGCTGGATCGCCGCTTGCTGGGAACAGGCGCACCAGATGCGCAGCGTGAGTACAGCGAGGCACTTCTTGTTTGTAGCGCACAAGCTGCCGATCTACTGACCTTGCCAAAAGACTTCACCTTGCAAGCTGCTTTGGCGGCGATCCCGGGGCCGAAAAGCGATCAACCACTCAGCATCTCGCTGTGGATTCGAATGCTGTTTTCCGCGCTGGTCGATGCTGACTTTTTGGACACCGAGCGCTTCTTGAACGAAGGCAAGGCGCAAGCCCGCGTCGGCTACCAACCGCTGGCGGCTCATGCCGAACAGCTCACGGCGCACCTGAAGCGGATGGCCGATCAAACCGCCGAGGCAGGCCGTTCGAACGAGGCGGTGATGCAAGCGCGCAGCAGCGTGTTGGCGCAGTGCCGCGCGAAAGCCCAACTTGCACCTGGCGTGTTCACGCTCACCGTGCCGACCGGCGGCGGCAAAACCTTGTCGTCGCTCGCATTTGCACTGGCGCACGCCCAAATCCACGGCAAGCGGCGTGTGATCTATGCCATCCCGTACACCAGCATCATCGAACAGACGGCTGATGTCTTCGGTCGCATCTTCGGTACCGAGCAGGTGGTCGAGCACCACAGCCAGGCCGACACCGACGACCGCGACGAAACCCAGCGCAGCCGACTCTCCTGCGAGAACTGGGACGCGCCGCTGGTCGTCACCACCAATGTGCAATTGTTCGAGTCGCTGTTTGCCGCGCGCACCTCCCGCTGCCGCAAGCTGCACAACATCGCAAACAGCGTCATCGTGCTCGACGAAGCACAACTGCTGCCGCCAGAGTTCTTGCAGCCGATCCTGGACGCCTTGAACGTGCTGGTCACCCACTACGGCGTGACGTTGCTACTGTGTACCGCCACGCAACCGACGCTCGGCGACAGCCAGCGCTTCGACCCGCGGCAAAACATGCGCGGCCTGCCGCCCGCCACCCCCATCGTCGATGACGAGTCCGCGTTATTCACTGCGTTGCAACGCGTCAAGATCGAATGGCCCGACGACTTGCACACGCCGCTGTCTACCGAATTGCTGGTGTCGCGGCTCGCCGATCACGACTGCGTGCTCGCCATCGTCAACACCCGGCGTGACGCGGCCGAAATCATGCGTGCGTTAGACGCCGCCACAGGTGATGCAACGCTGCACTTGTCGGCCGCGATGTGCGGGCAACACCGGGCTGATGTGATTTCCGAGATTCGTGCGCGCCTGCAAGCACGCCGTGACGGCAGCGACACGCGCCCTCTGCGCGTGGTCAGCACGCAACTGGTGGAAGCCGGCGTGGACATCGATCTCCCGGTCGTCTTCCGCGCACTCGCCGGGCTCGATTCAGTGGCGCAAGCCGCCGGCCGCTGTAACCGAGAAGGCAGCTTGCCAAACGGTCAGAGAGGCCACGTCGTGGTGTTCGTTCGCGACATACCGAAGGCCTTGCACCAGGTGCGCATGGCGGCTCAAGCAACGCGAACCGTGTTGCAGGCAGGCTGCGACGCGTTGTCGCCAGAAGCCTTCACGCGTTACTTCCCGCTGTACTACGGCAGCTTCGTCAGCCGCGACAAGCACGGCATCGTCGACCTACTGCACAAGAACTCGCGATTCGAATTCGAGTTCCGCACCGCAGCCGACAAGTTCCGCCTCGTCGATGACGAGGATCAAGCCACCGTCATCGTGCCGTATGCCAGCGCGGGCAAGAATTCAATCGAACCCTTGATCGAAAAGCTGCGCAGCGGCGCCACCGACCGCTGGTTGCTGCGCCAATTGCAACGCTACACCGTGACGGCGCGGCGCAAGCAGGTAGAAGCGTGGCAAGCGCGTGGCGATGTTCAGGAACTGGTGCCGGGCATGTATTTGTTGATCGATGAGCTGCGCTACAACTCTCGGCTGGGATTGCTGCCAGAAAGCCAGGCGCTGGATGCAGCCAGCCTGGTTCAGTGACAGACATGCGAGGACGCGAAAAACCATGAATCGTTACTGCCTTGAAATCAGCGGCGAACTGGCCTGCTTCACGCGGCCCGAGATGAAGGTCGAACGGGTTTCCTACGACGTAATCACACCGTCGGCCGCGCGGTCGGTGTTCGAAGCCATCCTGTGGAAGCCCGCCATTCGTTGGCACGTGAGGCGCATCGAAGTGTTGAAGCCGGTGCGTTTCATGAACCTGCGGCGCAACGAAGTGGGCAGCAAGGTGTCGACCAGCAATGTCACCAAAGCGATGAACGGCTCCGACATCGATCTGGCGATCTACGCCGACGATTCCAGCGAAAGGGCACAACGCGCCAGCCTGTTGCTGCGCGACGTCGCCTATCGCGTGCATGCCGAACTGGAAGTGCGTACCGACCGCAGCGACCCGATGCCGCCGCAGAAGTACCACGCCATGTTCGAGCGCCGCGCCACGAATGGGCAGTGCGTCAACCAGCCCTACCTCGGTTGCCGCGAATTCGCAGCTCGGGTGCGATGGGTAACTGACCTTGCGGTCGAGCCCATACCGATTGCCGACACCCGCGATCTCGGTTGGATGCTGCACGACCTCGATTTCACCGACCCGGCAGACCCGCAACCAGTGTTCTTCCGCGCACAGATGACTGCCGGTGTCATCGAGGTGAGTACACAGGGAGCGGCACGATGATCCTGCAAGAGTTGGTGCGCTACTACGACCGCAAGTCACGCGACTCGGACCCCGCGCAACGACTGCCCAGCCTCGGTCTGGAAGACAAGGAGATTCCGTTCATCATCGAACTCACCGCCGATGGTCGCGTGGTGCAGTTGCTTGATACACGCAGCCTTGAAGGCAAGAAATTGCGTGCCCGATCGTTCTTGGTTCCGCTGGGCGTCAAGAAGACATCAGGAGTCGCCGCCAATTTGTTGTGGGACAGCGCGGCCTATGCCATCGGGCTCGACAAGGCACGCAAGGGCAACACCGACATCACACCGCACGGCGCGTTTCGCGCACGCATCGAGGCTTTGCCCAAATCGGCACAAGCCGATGCGGGTCTGCGCGCCGTTCTGGCTGCGCTCGACCGTGCCGATTGGTCGGTGTTGCACGCTCATCCGGCATGGGCCGAGATTCAAGAAGCCAACCCGGTCATGAGCTTTCAATTGACTGGCACTGTCGATTTGGTGTGCCAGCGCCCGGCAGTCGCAGCCGCGTCGCTTCCGGTGGCCGATGCCGAAGCGCGCCGGGGCCTGTGCTTGGTCGAAGGCGTCGCTGCGCCGATCCAGCGGCTCCATTCAGCCATCAAAGGCGTGTGGGGTGCGCAGTCGTCAGGGGCCAACATCGTGTCGTTCAATGCGCGGTCGTTCGAGTCCTACGGCAAGACGGAACGACAAGGCGAGAACGCCCCGGTGAGCGAGCGCGCCGCCTTCGCCTACACCACAGCGCTCAATCATCTGCTCGCCAAAGATTCGCGCAACCGCGTGCAAGTGGGCGACGCGTCCACCGTGTTTTGGGCCGATACCCCATCTCAATTCGACAGCGAATTCACGTTGGCCGATTTCTTCGGTGAAGCCAAGGACGACCCGGATCGTGGTGTGCGCGCGGTTCAGGCGCTGCACCAAGCACTGGGCAGTGGTCAATTGCCGGTTGGTGAGCGCGATGCGCAGTTCTTCGTGCTCGGTCTCGCGCCCAATGCGGCGCGGATCAGCGTGCGTTTCTGGTTGCGTGCGCCGCTGTCCGAACTGGCACCTCGCATCCTGCAGCATTTCACTGATCTGGCGGTGGTGCGCCGCTACGACAGCGACCCGACCACACCATCTCTGTTTCGGCTGCTTGCCAGCGTTGCTCTGCTCGGCAAGCTGGACAACGTGCCGCATCGATTGGCCGGTGAATGGATGCGCGCCATTCTTGAAGGACTGCCTTACCCGGCGACTCTGCTCAATGCGGCGGTGATTCGTTGCAAGGCAGAGCAGGACGTGCCGCACCTGCGTGCAGCCGTGCTCAAAGCCTGGCTCAACCGCGAACACCGGCGCAGTCACTCCGAAGCCGTCGCCACTTATCAACACTTCAAGGAGGAGTTGGACATGCAACAAACCGACGCACCGTATTTGCTGGGGCGGTTGTTTGCCGTGCTGGAACGCATCCAGCAACAGGCACAGCCCGGCATCAACGCCACCATCCGCGACCGCTACTACGGTGCAGCGTCAACCACGCCAGTGCTGGTGTTCACCACGCTGCTGAGACTCAAAAACGCGCACCTGAAAAAGCTCAGCGACGGGCAGACCAGCTACTTCGAGCGACTGATCGGCGAAATCATGGTTCCACTCGCCGATTTCCCTCGCCAGCTCACGCTATCGGAGCAAGCAAAGTTCGCGCTCGGCTACTACCACCAACGCCAAGCCTTCTACTCTCGCAAAGAAGAAGCCAGCCCCGACACCACCTCACTACTCACTCAGGAGACCTGACCATGAAGCTCACCGCCCGCTATGACTTCGTGCTGCTTTTCGATGTGAAAGACGGCAACCCCAACGGCGATCCGGACGCGGGCAACATGCCGCGCATCGACGCCGAAACTGGCCACGGCCTGGTAACGGATGTGGCCTTGAAGCGCAAGGTGCGCAACTTCGTCGGCCTGGTCAAGGACTGCGCTCCGCCGCACGACATCTACATCAAGGAAAAGGGTGTGCTGGAACGCACCCACCGCGCCGCCTACGAGGCCATCGGTGCCACTGAAGAACTGGCTGACGACGGCAAAGCCGGAAAGAAAAAACGCAAAGGCAGCGAAGACAGTGTCAAAGCCGCGCGCGACTGGATCTGCAAAAACTTCTTCGATGTCCGCACCTTCGGGGCCGTCATGTCGACCGGAGTGAATTGCGGGCAAGTGCGAGGCCCGGTGCAGATGACGTTTGCGCGCTCTGCCGATCCCATCGTCGCCACCGAGCATTCGATAACGCGCATGGCCGTCGCCACCGAAGCTGAGTCCGAAAAACAAGACGGCGACAACCGCACCATGGGTCGCAAGCACACTGTGCCGTATGGGCTGTACCGCTCACACGGGTTCGTGTCAGCTTTTTTGGCCAAGCAAACCGGGTTCGGTGCCGACGATCTGGAACTGTTCTTCAAGGCACTGGAAGACATGTTCGAGCACGACCGTTCAGCGGCTCGCGGGCAGATGGCCACACGAGCGCTCTACGTGTTCAAGCACGACAGCGAACTCGGCAATGCGCATGCGCATTCGTTGTTCGACCGGGTGATGATTCAGCGCAAGGCCGAGGTGGAAGTCGCTCGTGACTTCTCGGACTACGCGGTGTCAATCGACGAGGCCGACATGCCCGCTGGCGTGACGCTGCTTCGCAGAATCGGATGAAAAGTCGCTCACCGCCCCCGCCAATACCCCGGTTTACGCCGTTGGTTGGCCACCGCCACGACCCGGATCGACTCGCCATCGATTCGGTAATGCAAGGTGTAGGGGAATCCGTCCAAGCGCAACGTTCGGCTCGCGCGTTGGCCCGGGGAGCCGATCTTCGGAAAGCGCAACAACAGTTGAATCACTGCGTGAATCTCACGCTCGAAAGCGCCTGCAACGGCCGGCCCAGCCACATCGATGTACCACCCCACAGCCTCGGCTATCTCGGCACTGGCGGCGGGCTCAACCTCAACATTCACCGCTCGCGGGCCGCGTCGATCATTGCGCGCAACTCGGCACGCACCTGCTCGTAGGGAATCGACTTGGTGAGCCCAGCATCCATCTCATCAATGCGGCGGGCAATCTCTTCGTCCCACGCTTTGGCAATGTTCTCTGGCGTGTCTTCGGGCTCGGGTTCGAGGCTCTGCATCAACCGGTCGATGAGGCGGCCGCGTTCTGTGGGTGGCAGCTGCAAGGCCTCGGCTTCAATGTCTTGGATGGGCAGGGTCATCGCGTTTCCTCCTGGCGACATGACTGACAGTTTAGTTCGATGAGTGCAACGGTTGCCACGCATGGAAGACCTCGACCCACTGCCCCTCTCCGCCCTGCAGCACTGGGCCTACTGCCCGCGCCAGTGCGGGCTGATTCATTTGGAACAGGCGTTCGACGACAACCTGCACACGCTCCGCGGGCAGGCAGTGCACAGCACGGTGGACAAGCCCGGCGTTGACGTACGGGCAGGCCTGCGGGTGGAGCGAGCGCTGCCGATGTGGAGCGATTCGCTGGGCCTGATCGGCAAGGCGGATGTGGTCGAGTTCGAGCCCGATGGCACGCCCTACCCGGTGGAATACAAGCACGGTTCGCGCAACAAGGCAGCCGACATCGCCTCTTGCGACGACGTGCAGCTGGCCGCGCAGGCCATGTGCCTGGAAGAGATGACCGGTCGCGCCGTGCCCGAAGGCGCGATTTACTACGCCAGTTCGAAACGGCGGCGCGTGGTGTTGATCAATGACGCGCTGCGCGCCCAGGTGCTGGGCATCGCCGCTGCCGTGCGCGCCATGCACGCCAGCGGCATGCTGCCCATGCCCACCGACGACACACGCCGCTGCAAGGGCTGTTCGCTGCGTGATCGTTGCCAGCCGGAAACGGTGGCCCGCTTGCGCGAGCCGACTGTGCACAACGCCCAGTTCGACCCCGATGCTTGATTCGCTCGAAAGTGGCCCCGCATGCAACTCCTCAACACGCTCTACGTCACGCTGCCCGACAGCTACCTGCGGCTCGACAACGACACGCTGCGCGTTCAGGTCGACGACGAAACCAAACTGCGCGTGCCACTGCATCACTTGCAGGCCGTGGTGTGCTTCGGCCATGTGAACCTGAGCGCGCCATTGATGCACCGGCTGGCCGATGCGGCGATCACGCTGGTGCTGCTTGACGTAAACGGCCGCTTCAAGGCGCGGCTGGAAGGCGCGGTATCGGGCAATGTGCTGCTGCGGCAGGCGCAGCACCGCGCGGTTGACAACGCCACCTTCACGCTGGAGGTGGTTCGCTCAATGGTGGCCGGCAAACTGAAAAATCAGCGCCAGGTGTTGCTGCGCGGCGCACGCGAGGCCAAGCTGCCCGACGAAGAAGCCCTGCTGACGCGCGCCGCGCAAGACCTGGCCGCCAGCCTGCGCGCCTTGCCACAAGCCGCCACGCTCGATGTACTGCGCGGGGTGGAAGGCGAAGCGGCGCGCACCTACTTTGCGGCCATCAACCTGGTCGTGCGGGCCGATTTGCGCGCCGACTTCAGCATGGACGGTCGCAGCCGCCGCCCACCGCGCGACCGCATGAATGCGCTGCTGTCGTTTCTGTATGCGATGTGGATGAACGATTGCCGCTCGGCCTGTGAAGCTACCGGGCTCGACCCGCAACTGGGTTTCCTGCATGCCGTGCGCCCCGGGCGCGCTGCGCTGGCCTTGGATTTGGTGGAAGAGTTCCGCCCGCTGGCCGACCGACTGGCACTGACCCTGGTCAACCGGGGCCAGCTGCGCGACAGCGACTTTGCAACGCGCGAAGGCGGCGCCGTGAGCCTGGAAGGTGACGCGCGCAAGGCCGTGGTGGTGGCCTATCAAGAACGCAAGCAGGAATTGCTCACCCACCCGTTGCTGGCCGAGAGCGTGCCGCTTGGCGTGGTGCCGCTGGTGCAGGCACGCTTGTTGGCGCGACATGTGCGGGGCGAGGCGCCCACGTATGTGCCGTTTGCCGTTAAATAAGAAGCAGAAGACGCGCTGAGATGTTGGTGATCGTCTGCTACGACGTGAACACCGAAACCCGCGAGGGTCGGCGTCGACTGCGCCGTGTGGCCAAGGTGTGCGAAGGCACCGGCCAGCGCGTGCAGAAGTCTGTATTTGAATGCAAGGTGACACTGGCCGAGCTGGAGGCGCTGGAGCGCAAGCTGCTGGCCGAGATCAGCCTGGAGCAAGACTGCCTGCGCCTCTACCGCATGGCCGAAACCCGCGGCTGCGAAGTGCGCGAGTACGGCAAGTTCAAAGCCACGGACTTCGACGGACCGCTGGTTTTATGATGGCTTGCGCGAATCTGTAGTGACCGCCAGGCTACCCAGAGATTCGCGCGCCACCCAAGTGCTTGCTGTTTATGACGAAGCGATCTGGTCAATGCAAATCTGCGCGTGCAAATTGAAGGTGTCCGCACAGGTTCGCGCAACACGATCGATTTGTCGCGTGGAATCAGTAAGTTGCAAAGGTGGCGTCGCGCGCCTCTCACGAGGCGCGCGAGGATTGAAACAATCTGGTCTTTGCCGGTCAATTTTTCGGCCTGCAGTCGCGCGCCTCTCACGAGGCGCGCGAGGATTGAAACCGATTCGATGACTCGGTGTACATGAGCAAGGGACGTCGCGCGCCTCTCACGAGGCGCGCGAGGATTGAAACAGCAGTGACA
>JANPNF010000015.1:0-27483 GCA_031427315.1 Burkholderiales bacterium
CTGCTCGCTTTCGCCTTCGATGAAGGTGATCTGGCGGTCCTCGCGCGCATCTACGGGCAGCATGTCGGTGAGTGTCTGGAAGAGCGGCATGGGTGTTTTTCTAGCGCGCCACGAGGCGCATGGAAAGGTCGTGTCGCGAGCGCAGGTTGACCTGAAATTCTGCCGCGGGGGGAACGGTGCCGTCGTAGTGCAAACAGAAGCGATCGGCCACCATGGCCAAGTGCATCGTCATCTCGGCCATCGCGAAGGTGGCACCGATGCAATACCGCGGCCCGGCGGAAAACGGCAGGTAGGCAAAGCGATGGCGGGCATCGACCGCAGCCGGCTCGAAGCGCAGCGGATCGAAAGCCTCGGGCTGCTCCCAATGCGCGGTCTGGCGGTGCAGCAGGTAGGGGCAGATGAAGACATCGGTGCCGGCCGGCACATGAAAGCCGCCCAGCACGTCGTCACCCAGCGCACGGCGGGTGAACAACCAGCCCGGCGGGTACAGGCGCAAGGCCTCCTGCAGCACCTGCTCGACATACGGGTGGATGGCAGGCGTCTCGTCCCCGGAGCCCGACGCCAGCGCCGGGGCGCCGATCGCTTGGTGCAGCCGGGCCAGGGCCTCGGGGTTCTGCGACAGCAGGTACCAGGTCCAGTTGAGCGCGCTGGCGGTGGTCTCGTGGCCTGCAACGATCAGCGTCATCAACTCGTCTAGCAGCGCGCGGTCGGGCATCGCCTCGCCGCTGTCGCGGTCGCGCACTTCCATCAGCGTCGACAGCAAGTCCATCTCGATGCGCTGTTCCTTGCGTCGGGCGGCGATGATGGCCAGCACATCGTGTGTCAGCGCCCGGAATTTCGCGGCAAATGGCAGGTCGCGCCGGGTCTCGCTGGTCAGCAAATCGAATGGGTTGCCACCTTTGGCGTCGATCAGGCGATCGAGGTCGGTGCCGAACAGGGCGCGCAACACGATGGTCAGCGCCAGCTCGCTCAGGTCGCGCGTCAGGTTGACCGGCTCGCCGCGCGCCGCGTGGCCGCTCCATCGCTTGATCAGGTCGACATTAGCGCGCTGCATCAGCGCAGAGAAACTGCGGATCACCTGGCTGTGGAAGGCCGGCTGCACCAGGCGGCGCTGGCGCGACCACAATTCGCCCTCGCTGGCCATCAGCCCATTGCCCAGCAGCACGCGCACACGCTCGATGCCGATGCCCTTGATGTAGTTGCCGCGGTTGGTCTGCAACACGCGGCGGATGTCATCGGCGTTGAGGATCACCAGGCTGTCGTTGCTGCGGCTTTGCGAGGTCAGGCGAAAGGTGTCGCCGTAGCGCTGCGAGAGGTCCAGCAACAGGCTTGCGCTTTCGTCGTTGGCGTCAAGGTCGTGGCGCTTCGGGGGGCCGGGGGTCAGCACTTCCTGAACCATAATCATTTCCTGTTTCGACCCGCAAATTGTGTCACGCGCACGACATGCGCCCCTGCCATGACTGTGTCGGTGCTGATCACCTCAGAGTTCGCGTTGTCACCCCAGCGTGAGGCGCAGTGGCTGGCGGGTCTGCCGCTGGCGCGACGCACGCAAATCACGGGGTGGCCCGATGCGCAGACGCGCCATCGCTCACTGATCGGCAGCCGCTTGCTGGCTCTTGGATTGCAACGCATCGGCTTTCCAGGCGATGTGCTGGCGTCGCTGTGCTATCCCCCGCAATCCCGGCCCACGCTGGCGCTGCCGGTTGATTTCAGCTTGTCCCATTGCGAGGGCCGCATCGTCTGCGCGTTGTCAACACAGGGCGCAGTCGGCATCGATGTAGAAGCGTTGGGTAGCTTGATTGCTGGCGACTTCCAGCTCTACCTCAGCGCCGCTGAGCGGTCGTGGGCCGGGCGCAGTTCGCGGCGCTTCTATTCGGTGTGGACGCGCAAGGAAGCGGTAGCCAAGGCGGTCAGCGAGCGGGGCTTGCGAGACGTGGCCCGGGTAGACACGGCACTCGCTGAGCCCATCGCCTCGTTCGAAGGGCGTCGGTGGCACACCGTCAACGTGCCGGTGGGCCGTCGCCACGTGGCCCACTTGGCGATGCTCGCCGTACCGCACGGATTGAGGTTTTATCGCATCGCCAGGGCGGTGCTGGAACGCGATGCCCCGACTCTGCGCACCAGTGCGTTGCGTTGAGGGTGCGTTAAGCTCGGACGATTATTTCGATTTTGTGAAAGTCAGTCCTGTGGCCACTCCCCATCGCGCGATCATTTTGGGTGCCGGACAAGGCAGTCGCCTGTTGCCATTGACCCAGCAGTTGCCGAAGTGTCTGATCGATCTGGCTGGGCGCAGCATGCTCGAATGGCAGTTGCGAGCGCTCGACCACATGGGGGTCGCCGAGGCCGTGGTGGTGACGGGCTTCCACCCCGAACTGGTCGAGGCCGAGTTGAAGCGAGTGGTGCTGACGCAGGTGCGCGTGCGCACGCTCTACAACCCGTTCTACAAGCTGGCCGACAACCTTGCGACTTGCTGGTTAGCGCGAGCCGAGCTGAGTGGCCCTTGTCTGATTTTGAACGGCGACACGCTGTTCGAGCCGGCCATCGCCGGTCGGTTGCTGGCCGCCCCGAGCGCGCCGATCACGGTCACCATCGACCGCAAGCCTGACTACGATGCCGACGACATGAAGGTCGTGACCGAAGGCGATTGCCTGCGCGCCATCGGCAAGACGCTGACTGCTGATCGGGTCAACGGGGAATCGATCGGCTTCTTGCGCTTCAATGCCGAGGGCGCCGCGCTGTTCGTCGCTGAACTCGAACGCACGATGCGCACACCCGAAGGCCCGGGCCTGTGGTATCTGTCGGCCATCAATCGCCTCGCAAATGCGGGTGCGGATGTGCGTGTGGCCTCGATCGAAGGCCTGCAGTGGGGCGAACTCGATTTCCCGGCCGATCTGACTCAGGTGCGGGCCTTGGCCGCGACCTGGAACGTCGAGCATCAAGCGGATTCGATCACTGCCTGAGGGTCAGGCGCGCAGCGTCGAAACGGTTGAAACCTGCGGCTGAGGGCGGGGCTCAGTCGTCTGCCAGTTGGCGCACCAGGTCGAGGTCCGCGGGTTTGTCGACATCGATGGCCGCGCGCCCGTCCTTCATCTGCACAATGGCCAGCCGCGCGCCACCCGCCAGCGCGCCCAGCCGTGCAGTGGCCGCGGACAACCTCAGCTGGCCCAGGCGGTAGCGCAGCGCGAACAGCCAGCCGAGGCGCCGCATCATTTGCAGCGGCTCCTTGCGGTGCCGCTCCAGGTCACGCCACAGCTCGATCACGCCACTGGCCGCCGGTCGCGCCATCAGGAACAGGTTGCAGCCCGAGAAATCGCCGTCGGCAAAGTGCAGCCAAGTGCGACGCGTGTGCGGCGCTGCTGCCTCCACTGCCGCGCGCCCGGCCAGCGCGGCGCTGACGTCGGCATCGGCGGGGCAGGCGGTCAGGAATTCTGTCAGCCAGACTGTTTGCAGCAGGGCATGGTCGGCGGTCGTCACCAACAGTGGAACGCCGAGCTCGGCCAGTGCCATCGCCACGGTGGCGCTGGGGCCTGAGGCGGTGCCCATCGTCGACAGCGGTTTGCCGAGCACCGCGGGCTGCAGGCCCGGCAGGTCTTTCAGCAACTTAGGGCGCTCGATCGCAACCACGATGCGTGCGACCTCAGGCACAGCGGCAAGGGCGGCCACTACCCGTTCGATCATCGTGCGGCCAGCGACTTCAATCAGCGCCTTGTGGCTGACGCCGGCATGGGCCGCCAGCGGATCACCGCCGCTGCGGGTGCCGGCCAGCACCAGCGCGGTCAGCCCCGTCACGGCGCGAGCCGCTTGTCGTAGACGCGGTAGGTCTTGTAGAGCGCGGCGCCGAGTGATTCGATGACGTGCCGCATCGGCCGGTTGTCTTCGAGGATCCACGACAGCTCGACCTGGCGCACGCCCTTCGCGCGCAAGCCCTTGCGCAGCGAATCGATGACGAGAAACGGCGCCAACCCGCCGGCCATGCTGCCGCTGAAGCTGCGCCGGATGCCCATCAGCGGCACCCGCGCTGTTTTTGCCCCGCCGCGCAGCCGCCACAGCAGCTTTAACCAGTTGAAGGGCAGCAGGCGGCCGTTGAAGTCGCGGATCAACTCATTCAGGTTGGGCAGTGCAATGCCGAAACCTACCGCCTCGCCATTCATCTCGACGATCGCGACACAGGTCGGGTCGATCAGCATCTTCAGGCTTTTGGCCATGTGCGCGATCTCGGCCTGGGTGAAGGCGATGAAGCCCCAGTTCTGTGACCACGCATCGTTGAAGATCGTGGTGACGGTGTCGAACTCTTCCAGGTAGCGAGACTTGTCGAGGTGGCGCACCGTCAAAGCCTGCGCCGTGCGGCTGTCGATCTTGCGGCGCGCGGCACGCGGCAGTTCGTGGTCCATGTCGTACATATAGGCGATCAGGTCCTTCGCCTTGGCATAGCCGAGCGCTTCGATGTGTGCCGCAGCGTAGCGCGGCGCGTGGCCCATCATCATCACCGGCGGGGTGTCGAAGCCATCGATCAGCAAGCCAGTCTCTTCATTGATCGACAGGTTGAACGGCCCGAGGATGTGCCGCTTGCCGCGCGCACGCAGCCAGGCTTCGGCGGCGGCGAACAGCGCGGCGAAGACCTCGCCATCGTCTTCGGCGGCGATCATGCCGAAGTGGCCGACCTCGGGGTCAGTGACCAGCCGATCGATCTGCGCGCTGATGCGCCCAACATCGCGCCCGTCGCGGCGCGCCAGCCAGAACTGCGTCTCGGCATGCTGGAAATACGGGTTCTTGGCAGGCGACAGCGCCTCTCGCCGTTCCAGCAGCAGCGGCGCAACGAAGGCCGGGTCGGCGGCGTAGAGCCGAGATGGCAACGTGATGAAGCGGGTCAGCTCCGTCGGCGTGCTGACGGGGACGATGTCCACGTGGCGGTTCATGCAGCGGGCTTTGCTTGTTCGGGGGCGAGAAAGCCCCACCACAGCGTGCGGGCGCTGTGCCAGGCAAACGTCAGGCCTTGCCACGCGGCAACGATGCACAGGCCGATCTCTCCGGCCCCCACCAGAACGCTGACAGCCATGATGCTCATCGTGATGTTGCGGCGGGCGATGAAGCTGCGCACCTGCCCATCGAGCCGTGAAGCGGCATGTAGTGTGAAGCCCAAGCGAAACTTCGCGATGCCCAGCACGATGCGATCCGCCACGTAGAACATGTTCAGCGCGAGTGCGACCTGGTACAGCGCTTCGTCGGGCTTATCGGCGCCGAGCCCCCACGCAAACGCGAAGTACCAGAACGGCGGATGCACGATGTCGGTGCCGTGGTCGAGCGCGTTGCCGATCTTCGAGTCGGTCAAGGTCAGCCGCGCCAGCTTGCCGTCGACGCTGTCGAGCACGCTCATCATGTAAGCGCACACAAAGCCGTACACGAAGTGGCTGGTCATGAACAAGGGCACGACGGCGATGGCCAACATGATCGACAGCACCGTCACCACATTGGGATGGATGCGCAGGTGCACGCACAGCCGCACCAAGGGCCAGACCAGCGGCGGGTACACATAGCGGGTCAACAGGTCGGTGGATCCCTTGTAGTTGTCCCAGAACATCTGCCGCTGCAGGCGGTTGCGTGCGTCAGCGTCGCGCACCGCATACAGCCAGTAGGGCAGCGTGCGTCGCAGTTTGTTGATGTAGGCCGGGAACTTCGTTTCGTCGAGCGGCGCGATGCGTGCTGTGGCGACCAGCGCATCGGCCACGTCGCAAAGGGTGTCGGCGTCTGCCGGAATGGCATCGAGCAGCTCGGGTTGCAGCAACAGTGCCACCGCGCGCTGATCGCCGTCGCCGCGCGAGGCCAAGCAGGAGGGTGCGTCATCGACGCTCAGCAGGAAGTCGATCAGTCTCGGGTCGATCACGTTGCTGCCGTCGAGAACCACCAGCGGACCATCGGCCAGCGCTCGGCGCAAGCGGGTTCCGAGCGGCGCTGAATCAGCCTCGATCGTGGCGGCAGGCCAGGCCGCAGGCGCCATCTGACGCCCGGAAAGCACCACGGCCCTTCCAACAACCCGTTTGTCGACGCTGCGCCGCAGACGTTCGACAGAGGGCAAACCGAACAGCGTTTCAGCCTGCGCGGTTCCGGCGGTGTCGATCCAGAGTTTCATGGTCGTTCGCAGGCCCGCAGGCGCCACCAACCGATCGAGATGAAAAGCAGCGGCGCCGCCAGTGCGGTCACCCAGGGCGGGAGCTGACCACTGGCACCGAGTGAGGCCACGATGCCGTCGAACAGCAAGAAGGCCAGGCCGAGCGACAAGGCAATCAGCATCGCACTCCCGCCGCCCCCGCCGCGTGTCAGCGTGGCAGCCGTCGGCAGTGCCAGAAGCAGCATGATGGACACCACGAGCGGCGCTGCAAAAGATCGGTACAAGGCGGTTTGGTAGTAACTCAGGGGCTGTGATCCGACGCGCGAACCCACAATCACATCGGCCAACATGATAGTAGACAGGTAGGGCCGAGCTACGCCCAGGCGCAGCACTTCTTCGGGGTGCAAATTGGTCTGCCACACCAGCGCATCGTTATGGAGGCGCCGTACACCGGCGGGCTCGACGCGCAGCTCGGTCACATCCTCCAGTTGCCAGGCCTGACCGTCCCAGTGTGCGCTTGCCGCCCGCAGGCGCGAGGTCAGCAGGCCTGCCTCGCTCGCGTAGACCCGGATGCCCTTCAAGCGCAGGCCGTCGGGGCTGATGGTGTCGATCGACACCAGGCCGCCGCGCGTGTGTGCCCACAGCGATTTCGAGACCTCTTCAGCGGGCGTCGTGGCGTTCCACCACTGCTTCAACGCGATCTCGGCGCGCGGCAAGATCAATTGCACCAGCGCCACCTGCAGCACCGTGAACACCAGCAACACCGGCAGCAGGTAGGCCAGCATGCGGGTGAAACTGACGCCGCAGGCGCGCATGGCGGCGATCTCGAGCGTGCGTGCCATCGCGTTCAACGAGGTCATCGTGCCCAGCAGCACCGCCACAGGCAGCGCCAGCCCCAGCTCGGCCGGCAGGCGCAGCAGGGCGTAGTACAGCAGGCCACCCACGCCCTGCCCGCGCTCGAAGATGTCGGTGGTCACGTCGAGCAGTTCGAGCAGTTGCATCATCGCCGTCAGCACCGCCAGCAGCGCGAGGATCTGCAGCCCCACGCGGCGACACAGGTAGGCCGGAAGCGTCCCGATCATTGGGGCGCACCCGGTGTGATGTCTGGCGACCAAGCAAAGTTCATGACGCGCTCGCGGTGCTGCGGCGGGTGCGCGTTCGGGTGCGATCGATCAGGCCTTCGACGGCCATCACGGCGCGCAGCACCGGGTTGTCACCCGGCCAGGCTAGGCTGCTGCGAAAGATCCACAGGCTCATCACGGCGAACAAGGTGAACGGCGTCCACACCGCAGCAGCGGGTGGCAGACGGCCCGACTGACCGAGGCTCGCACCCAGCTGCAGTGCGTGATCGAGCCCCAGCAACGCGATGGTGGCAAACACCACACCGGGTGTGCGGCGCCCCCGTTTCGATGCCATGCCGAGTGGCAACGCCAGCAACGGCAAAAACGGGAAAATTAGCGCCCGCGCCAAACGGCTGTGGAACTCGGCCGCCGGCTTGGTCTGGTAGCCGTTCTGGTGCATGTCGCGCCAGAGCTCGGGCAGCGTCAGTTCTCGAATCGAGCCGCCGCGCTCGGCCATCGGTTCCACCTTGGGCGAAAAATCCCGGTCGGTGGCGCCGTGGACGAAGCGTGACAGCGATATCTCCGTGCCGCTCGCTGCGGTGTCTTCGCTGACCCGCAGAACCAGCCCGTCTTCGAAACGCATCCGCAGTCCGTCGGGTGTGGGCACGAACCGGCCGCGTGCGGCGGTCAGGATGTCTTCACTGCGCGCACTGCGGCGTTCCATGAACACACCGCGCATGCTCTTGCCGTCACTCTCGATCACATCGGCGGTGAAGGTCACCCCATTTCCGATGTCGACGAAACGGTTTTCCTCGACCCGCGAATCCCAGCCGGTCTGCAGCACCCGATTCACCACCACGTTGTAGCCGTAGCGCGCCAGCGGCTGCAGCTGGCCGTACAGGTAGAGGCTGAACATCGACAGCAGCACGGCCAGCACGAAATAGGGCGCGGTGACGCGGGCGATCGACCGGCCGGTGACCAGCATCACATCGAGCTCGTTGTCGTCGCACATGCGGGCGGCGGCCATGAAGATGGCTGCCGTAAAAGCCATCGGCAGCGCCAGACCCAGGTAGTGCGGCACCAGCGTGGCGGCCATCACCAGCACGCTCGACGGCGGGGCGCCTGCGGATGCCGCCAGGTCGAACAGCCGCAGCAGGCGTTCGAGCAGCTGTGCCAGCAGCAGCGCCAGCAGCGCCATCGCCAGCGGGCCAGCGATCTGGCGCAGTGCGTAGCGGTCGAGTCGGTCGAAAGCGAACCAGGGACGCAACGTCTCAGCCCGTGCAGCGCAGCCAGGCGGCGCGCAACTGCGCGAGCAAGGCCGAGCCCGTGGCGGCGTCGGGCGACACCGCAGCATCGAGCGCTGGCACGCCGGGCCAGCCTGCGTCGCGGAACTCGACTCCAGCGAAATGGCGTGCGCTGTCGTAACGCGGGATCACGTGAAAGTGCACATCGGGGTCGACCATCATCAGCATCAGGTAGTTGATCCGCTCATAGGCCACCACCTCGCGCAGCGTGGCTTCGATGCGGCGCACGACCTCACGCATCTCGGCATAGGCCTGCGGACTTACATCGGCAAACGCGCGCACCGGCTCGCGGCAGATCAGCACCAGTGAACCGAGCGTGGGCTGCTTGGGGCGCAGCACAACCGTCCAGTGGTCCGTCTGTGCAAGCCGCGATTTGGGGTCGCCGAACTTGATCTCGGTGGCCGTTTTGGGTGTCGCGTCAGCCATGGTCGGTCAGGTCCTTCTTCAACCGCGGTGATTATCGCCTGCGGCCCTTCAGCGCCTTCGCGGAAGGCACAGCTCGTAAACGCTGTCGGTCACGAAGGCGTGCGCCTTGATCGACCACCGCCGCACCGTGACTTCCATCCAACGATCGGCTGCTGTGCCGGTCAGCCGCAGGCGGTGCCAACGTGCACCCTGATCCTGCGGATTCGGCAGCGCGGTGGACGAAGGCACGCAAAGGCTGGGAATCGCCTCATGCGGCCCGGGGATCGTGTCGAGCCGGGCGCCGCGCGCGTGCCCGTGCAACACCAGTTCGGCGCCAGTGCGCCTGAGCACCGCGCGCAGCTCGACGCCATCGGCCAACGCCTTGCGCCAGCCAATCGCACCGGCCGCCGCCGGGTGATGCAGCATCACAAGGCGCAGCTGCCCGGCCTCGCCTTCGGTGCTGAGGATGCGGTTCAAGCGGCCAAGTTGCGATGCACCCAGGCGGCCACGGGCCAGCAGCGGCGCCGTCGGCAACGCCGAGTTGAGGCCGATCAGCGAGACCTCGCCGACGCGATGCACGAATGGCCAGCCCGCTTGCAACCGCGTCCAGGCATTCCACAGTCCGAGCCCGTCGGCCGCCGGCACCGGCACCAGCGCGTCGTGGTTGCCTGGCACCAGGCTGATGCGCTCAGCCGGTGCCAGCGCTTCGAGCCAGTCGGCTGCCTGCTGGAATTCGCCGGGCAGCGAGAAGTTGGTGATGTCGCCGGTGATCAGCACATGACCCACCGCGTGGGTGCGCAGGTCCTGCGTCAGCGCGGCGAGGACCTCGCCGCTTTGCACCGCCTGGCGCCGCCGCCAGGACCACACACTCAGCTGCCGCTTCGACAGCCGTTCACCGAACGACAGCGTCGGCTCGAAGGGCAGGTGCAGGTCGGAGATGTGGGCGAACGTCAACTCGCTCATCGATAATGCGCGGCTGCTGTTTTGACTCGCGGTCTCGCGATGCTGATGTCCACGTCTTGGGAATTCACCCGTTGATGATGCCAAAAGAACTTTCACCGTCGGCCAACGGGTTCGGCCCTTGAGCGCCGCACCCCAAGCTGATCGCCGCACCGCCGGCATCGTTGTCGGCGATTCGCCGGTGCGCATCTGGGGCCTGACCTCGACACAGCGGTTGCAGCGTCAACTGGCACGCGCCAACGCCACAGCGGCCACGCCCGAAGCACACCGGCTGGTGCTGCTGCGCGCCGACTGGGTCTATGACGATGCCTTCGTGCGCAGCCTCGCCGCGGCCGATGACGATCTGGCGCTGACAGCGCCGGACGGCGGCGTGATCGCACTCGGCTTGTCTGCTGCGTCCGCCTCTGCAACCGATGCAGCCTCGCTGCTGGCTGCCTGGCAAGAGCCCGCCTGCGCCCGCCTCGTCAACCCGGCGCAGCTGGCCGATGGCTACAACGATGTGCTGCGCAAGCGCGAGCCGCCGTACCTGATGCCGCTGACTGCCGCCGAACTTCCTGCAATCGAGAAGCGCATCTTCGCGGGCGCCTACAAGGGTGTCACCGATGTCGTCACGCTTTATGCCTGGCCGGCCCCCGCGCGGGCCGTGACGCGCTGGTGCGCCCACAACGGCATCACACCCAACCAGGTCACTGCGGCCAGCCTGGTGCTGGTGTTTGCTGCCATGGCACTTTTCTGGACCGGCCACTACGGCTGGGGCCTGCTGGCGGCCTGGGTGATGACCTTCCTCGACACCGTCGACGGCAAGCTCGCGCGTGTGACGCTGACCTCGACCCGATGGGGCAATGTGTTCGACCACTCGATCGACCTGATCCACCCGCCGTTCTGGTGGTGGGCCTGGATCGTCGGTCTGTCGGCTGCCGGTTTCAACCTGCCGCAGGCGAGTCTGGTGCTGACGGTGATCGTCGCCGGCTACGTGCTGCAGCGCATTGAAGAAGGCATCTTCATGGCGTGCTTCAAGATGGACATGCATGTGTGGCAACGCTTCGACAGCTGGCTGCGTCTCTACACCGCGCGGCGGAATCCGAATTTGCTGATCCTCAGCGCTTCCTTGTTTGTCGGTCGCCCTGACCTCGGCATCGTCGTGGTCGCGTGGTGGACGGCGCTGTGCTTGGTGGTTCATGCGTTGCGCATCGTGCAGGCCGCGTGGGCGCGGCGGCAGGGGCCGTTGCGGTCGTGGTTGGCGGCGTGAACGCAGAGCCGCTGCGCAGCATCCTTGCCGAGGAACTGCAGCGCGAGCTGCCACCGGCGGTGGCCACCCTGGCCGCGCAGCTTGCAGAGCGCGCCCATGGTGCAGCAGCTGCCGTGCTGTTCTACGGCTCCAACCTGCGCGACGCGCGGCTCGACGGCGTGCTCGATTTCTACGTGCTGCTCGACCGTGTCGGCGCCTGGCCGGGCCCGCGGCTGGCCGCGCTCGCCAATCGGCTGTTGCCTCCGAATGTCGGCTACATCGAGACGACGGTGGAGGGACAAGCGCTGCGTGCGAAATACGCGCTGATCAGCGTCGCGCAGTTCCGCCGCGGCGTGTCACCCGCGGCGCTCGACACCACCTTGTGGGCGCGCTTCTCGCAGCCCTGCTGCTGCGCCTGGGCGCGCAGCGACGCCGATTGCGAGGCCGCGACCGATGCGGTGCGGCAGGCGGTGACCACAGCCGCAGCCTGGGCTGCCGAACTGGGGCCCGCGCACGGTGATGCGCTGGCTTACTGGCGCGCCTTGTACGCCCGCACCTATGCCGCCGAGTTGCGGGTAGAGAAAAGCGCGCGTGGCGACGACCTGGTGGCGCGGGATGCCGAGCGCTACACGCGCTTGCTGCCCGAGGCCTGGCGTGCCGCGGGGATCCCCTTCGACGCCTCTGCAGACGGCCAGCTCTCGCCGCTGTTGTCACCGGCCACGCGGGCCGCCGCCGCGCGCCGATGGGCGCTTCGCCGTCGGCTGGGCAAGCCGCTGAACGTTGCGCGGCTGCTGAAGGCCGCATTCACCTTCGATGGCGCCATGGATTACGCACTGTGGAAAGTCGAGCGCCATTCAGGTGTCAGGCCCAAGGTCACCGACTGGCAGCGTCGCCACCCGCTGCTGGCCGCGCCGGGGTTGTATCGGCGCTTGCGGAAGCTGAATGTGTTGCGCTGACTCGAACAAGGTTGCAGGCGCTGTTCGTCGGTCCTTAAACAGCGCTGGAAGACGCCTTCAGATCTTTGGATTCGGCGGCATCCCCAGAAAGCTCAGCAAGCGTTCGTAGCGCCTGAGGAACCACAGCGTCGGCGTGTCCTGCACGTAGTACGTCAGCATGATCGACAGCCGCTCGCCATCGGCTGGGGTGGTCGTCTCGGCACTGTGCCAACTCTCTGCGTTCTGTACTGGAAATGCATAGCCACTGGCGGGCAGAAACTGCATCTTGCGGATGCGCAGCGCAGCCTCTCCCGTCGGACCGTCATGGAAGACCGTGCCCAGGTGCTTCTGCGACTCATCTCGGGGCAGATAGAACTGCACCGTGATGGCCTTCTTCGGCACATCGGCGTGGATGCCGATGCGGTAGCCGGGCAGATCACGCACGATGATCGGAATCGGATAGAACCTCAGCCGACTGATCGAGCAGCCGAACCGCGCTTCCAGCGCGCGCTGGAACTTGCGCTTGAACGCATCTTCCAGCGTCCTCGACATCAGCAGACGCGCCAGAGGCGACCAGCGCGCGCGCAGCGCGGCCGGCAAAAACCAAAGCTGTTCGGGATAGAGGTAGAGACGCAGCCGGGTGCTGCGCCCATCGGGTTGGATCGCGTCCCGATGGCGCAGCTCGTGGAAGTGTTGAATCGGCGGCACGCTGTCGAGCAGCTGCCGATAGAACGCTGGTGGAAACAAATCGCGCAAGCTGATGTGGTCGCAAGGCTGCGTCTCAAGCGTGGCACGGTCGATGCTGCTGATGAAAGCTTGTTCATCCAGCGGGATGGGTGACGCGTCCAGGGGGACCGCGGTCTGCTCAGGCATGTGAGAGCGCTCCAGAAGTCATGCTGTGGATCCATGACCACAACGGCGTCGGCCGAGGGTCTAAAAAGAGGCCGCATGTTACGGAATCGCCAGACCGGTGACAAAGGACGCCACCTATACGACGACTGCTTAGGAGCCCATTCGCCGACGGCTGCGCAGCGTGCCTCATTTCGGCAACCAGCCCGCGCTGCGGTACCAGGCCACCGCGTCGGCAAAACCGGCGTCGAGATCGAACTGTGCTGCCCAGCCCGCAGGCTGGGCGAGCTCGCTCGCTGACACGCTCCAGTCAGGATGGCGCAACTCGCGCAGCTTCTGCGAGCTGAGCATGCTGGCCGAGCCGAGGGCGCGTGCGAGGTCGCCGAGCAGCGCGACGCCGCCAAGCAAGCGCTGGGGCGCCGTCACGAACCGCGGCGATGAATTGCCGACGGCATGCGCGGCGGCGCCGAGCAGTTCATCCCATCGATAGCCCGCGGGCCGGCCGTCGGCGGCGGTCAGCACCGCGCCACTCGGCGGCGCGACGGTCAGCGCGAGGATCAGGCGCGTCAAGTCCTGCACGTGGATCATGGCCACGACGGCATCAGCGGTTCCGAGCAGCGGCACCAGACGCCTGCGGGCGAGTTGGAAGAAGCGCAAGGTCTCGCGGTCGCCCGGCCCATAGACGGCGGGCGGGCGAATGACGGTGGCGCGGGCGCCGAGCACATTGAGCACCGCCTGCTCACCAGCGCGCTTGCTGGCGGCGTAGTCCGACAGCGTTGGCTCCCGCGCCGCCAAGCTGGACAGGTGCACGAAGTGCGCGTGCGGCGCGAGCCGCTTCACCGTGCGGGCCAGCGTTGCAGTGGCATCGCGATTGATATCGAAGAAATCACTGCGCCGCGCGGCCTTGATCAGCCCCGCGACGTGGATCACCGCGTCGGCACCATCAACCAGGCGTGCGAGCGCCGCCTCGTCGCCGAGCGACCCGGCCACCACTTGCGGGTGCAGCACGCGCCAGGGTTGCTGATCTGGTTCGCGCCGCATCAGCATCCGCGTGCGCCAACCGGCCTGTGCCAGCGCCAACACCAGGTGTTGCCCGATGAAACCAGCGGCACCCGTCACCGCCGCAAGCGGTGTCGATGGGTCATGCGAAAGCTCGCATGGCGAAGAATTTACTGAGCTGAAGTTGGGTTTCGCGTGCATATACTGCCGCGGGTTCCGTTGGCATGAGCGCCACGTCGCTTGCGATGGTGTCGGATCACGAAGCTATTTCGGCTGAACGCAGATTGTGCTGGATGCCTCAACAAATTTCCTCCATGCGCCGTTTCGCTGTTGTCTCCACCTGCCATGCCGCTGGCTACGAAGCGTATGGGCACGAGATGGTCGATACCTTCCTCGAACACTGGCCAGCCGACGCGCCTCTGATGCTCTATCACGAGGGCTTCGAGCCCCCGAAGGCGGCCGGTCGCATCGAACCGCACGACCTGGTGGTGGCATGCCCTGACCTGGCCTCATTCAAGGCAAGGCATTCGAGCAATCCACGGGCGCATGGTGGTTGGCGGCCCTGGGCGCGGCTGCGCGTGGGCTCGCTTTATCTGACACTGCCGGTGCGCACTCGCAAAGGGCGTTTTCGATGGGATGCGGTCCGCTTCGCGCACAAGACTTATGCGATCTTCGATGCCGCCCGCCGCACCGATGCCGACGCGCTGATCTGGATCGACGCGGACACGCGCTTTTTTGCGAAGGTGACGGCTGAAGAACTGGAAGCGCTGGCGCCGACCCACAGTGCCGTGTCCTGCCTGCAGCGGAGCAACTACAGCGAGTGCGGATTCGTCGTCTACAACCTACGACACCCGGAAACCGCACGCCTGCTCGCCGAGTTCGAGGCGATGTATACGCAGGATCTGCTATTCGCCGAGCGTGAGTTTCACGACTCCTACCTTTTCGATGTGGTCTGCAGGCGGGCGCGCGCGCGCGGCGCCAACATTCACGACATCGCCGAAGGGATAGGCTGGCGCACCTCGCATGTGCTCATCAACTCCCGTCTGGGCGCGTTCATGGATCACATGAAGGGCGACAGGAAGGGCCAGGGGACGAGCCGAGCCGATGACTTGATCGTCCCGCGTACCGAGGACTACTGGCAGCGTGTGCGCTGATCGCAGTCGGCTGCATTACCGAGCGTTTCCTGAACCAAGGCATCTGACATGCGTAACGTTGTTTTCATCCACACCAATCCCAAGCAGATGCTTGGTGCGTTAGTTGCTCGGCACGCATTGATCCGCCACAGCGCTGCGCCCGAACGGTTTGATGTTCGCATCCTCAACACCGCTGACTTCCCGGCGCTGCAGCGCTTCGACGGTCGAAGTTACCTGCGCGAGGGCAGGCAGGCGGTCTGGCGCAACGACGACTCCCAGTCATTCACGCCGCTGCGATTCGCGGCGCCCGAGCAGATGGGATACACCGGGCGCGCTGTGATGACCGACCCCGATGTTTTCGCGCTGGCCGACATCAACGAGCTGTTTGATCGCGACATGGGCGGCGCCGCCGTGATGGCCAGGCCAGTGTCTGGCGAGGCCCGATCCCAGTCCGACTACGCGTCCAGTGTGATGTTGATGGATTGCGCGCGCTTGAAGCACTGGGCCTGGGAGGCTGACTTCGAGCAGGTCTTTCTCGGCAAATACGACTATCGCGACTGGATGTGGCTCAGGCTTGAACATCCCGGCAGCGTTGCGCCGCTGGAGCCGCAGTGGAATGATTTCGACCGGCTGCAGGCAGAAACGAAGATGCTGCACAACACGCAGCGTCGCACTCAGCCGTGGAAGACGGGCCTGCCCGCCGATTTCACACTTCGCGGCCTGACGTTGCGCAAACGCATTGGTGCCACCGTTCGCCGCGCGCGAGCGGCGTTGACGGGGACGCATCCCACCGGCTATTACGAGCCGCATCCGGATCGTGCACAAGAACAGCTCTTTTTCCGCTTGCTGGGCGAGTGTCTAGATGAAGGCAGCATCTCAGAATCCATGGTACGCGCCGAGATCGACACGCGGAACTTGCGTGTCGACGCGCTGGACAGAGTGAGTGCCGCGATGCAGAGGCCGAACCGGACACAGGCGTCGGCCTCGTTGCGCTGAACCATCCAGCGGCCTGACCCGGTTCAGCCGGAGAACTCGCGCACGGTGCTCAAGCTTGGTCGAGCAGGGCGGTGATGCGGGCCAGTGTCACCTGGCGTTCGCGCTCTGCCCAGGCCGTCGGACAACTGCAGCCATCGAACATGCCGGCCTGTCCGAGCGCACGATGCAGCAGGCGGACATCGCGTACCGCGGTCAGCATGCCGAATTCGACCACTGCCTCGTAAATGCGCGCGGTGATCGATGTGGGCGCGCGTTCCGCAGCGATGCGCCATGCCGAGGCGAAGCGTCTGCTCCAGTTCGGCCGGGTCGGCAGCTCGAACAGCGACACAGGTTTGTCACTGAGCAAGGCTTCCGTCGTCATCGACGCGCTGTCTTCGGTGACGATGAAGCAATCGGCCGAGGCCAGCAGCGCGCGGTAAGCCCGCTTGCCTTCGCCGCGCCACGGGACGACGTGCGAGGGAACCTCCATGGATCGCTCCAGGATCGGTAGGGTGTTCGGTGGAGTGCGCGGGCTGTCGAGCAACCACACGCTTCCTCCGATGTCACGCACGTGCTGATTCGCCTTGGCCGCCAGCGCGCTGGCCGCGGCGTCGGAGAACTCGTAGGGCCGCGTTTTGCCGCCGATCAGCACCGCCGTCCAGGGGCGGGGCATCGACGTCGCCGCGGCGGGCAGCCCCTTTTCTGGTGCTGGGTCGGCAGGCGGGGGAAGGAACGGCATGAGGTTGGAAAGAACGTTCGGGCGCACCGGCAAAGCGTACTGTGGCGTGGTGATGACGAGGTCGAACCACGACAGCGGCGCCCAAGGTCGGTTCACATTGACCAGTTTTGTGTAACCGCCTGATTGCCTTCGTATCCAACGGGCGGCCGTCACGCTCTTGCCGCCAGCAGACAGCACGATGCGGGGCCACGGTGGTGCCAGCGGCTGATCGGTGCGCCAGCCGACACGACTGGCCCCTCGAATCGGCGCCGGTATCTTGGAGGCCCGGCTAAAGCTCAGCGAGATCGCGTGAAACGGTAATTGCAGCGCTTCGGCGATCGCCAGCAACTGTTGGTTGTCGCCATGCCATTTGCCCATCAAGACCCAAATCGGGGTGGGTGTCGTCTCGGAATCCATAGATGATGACGGGGGGGGGCTGGACGCTGACGTCGCCTATCGTTCACCAGCCAAAGGTGCCTGGCTGGACGCCGCGTGCGCAGCGACAGGTGCCATTGGCAACTGGCCCCAGCGCCGGTGATGCCAGCTCCACAGCTCCGGGTGCTGCAGCACCTGCGCCTCCGTGAGGCGGGTCAGGGATTCGACATCGGCCTCCAGCGATCCCTGCCCTAACGTCACCGGCGGCTGGATCTCGAACCGCCACCGCGGCTGCGCCGCCACCGCCACCATCGGCAGCACCGGCGATCGCGACACGCGGGCCAGCTGGGCAGGGCCGGCGGGCATCGGCACGTCCTTGCCGAGGAAGCGCTGCATCAGGCCGTTCTCGGCCTTTCTCACACCCTGGTCCATCATCACGATCAACACACGGCCCTGCTTCAACGCGGCCAGCATCTGGCCATAAGCGCGGATGCCGCCATTCGCCAGAATGGCCTGGATGCCGTATTGCTCCAGGCCGCTCTGGAAGAAACCGGTCGACATCATCCGGGCCTTGCGGTAGAGCAGCGAAACCGGCCAGCCTTCTTGCGCCAGCCGGATCATCGCAAGGCTCGCGTTGCCCATGTGGGTGGCCAGCACGATCGCGCCGCGCCCTTCGGCCATCGCGGTGCGCAAGTGCGCCAGGCCGTCGAGCTCACAGCGGGCCGCCAAATCGCTTTCTTGCTGGCGCTGGTCGAACATCGACATGATCTCCAGCATCGCGCCGTTGTTGACTCGGTAGGCTTGCCGCAGCAGCACCGCCACCGACTTGTCGCCGGCCGAGCGCCCGAGCACCTGGGCGATGTCGCGCTGCAGCTGTCGGCGCTGTTGCCAGGCCAGCCAGTACTGCATGTCGCCCAGCCCGCTGCCGAAGGCGCGCGCATGCCGGAAGCCGATCACCCGCAGCAGCGTGCGCAGGCCGAGGAACATCGCCCGGCGACGCCACCGTCGCAGATGCCGAGCCATCTCCATTCAGCCGTGTGCCGCGAGTGGAATCGGGCTGGCCTGCGGCCTCAGCACGCTGAGGTGCCCGTCGGCCAGCCGGTAGACGCAGTCGGCGGCCTGAATCAGCAGGTCCTGGTGCGCGACCGCCAGGATCGTCAAATGGCCCCGCAGGTGCTTGACGGCTTCGATCACCGCCGCCTGCGCCTCCGCATCGAGGTGGCTGGTGGCCTCATCGAGGATCAGCAGTTTCGGCTCATGCACCAGGGCACGGGCGATGGCCAGGCGCTGCCGCTGGCCGCCCGACAAACGCGAACCGCCTTCACCCACGCGGCTCTGCAGCCCGTCGGGCATGGCCTCGACGAAATCGAGCGCGTCGGCCGCGCGCAATGCGGTGCGGATCTGTTCGTCGCTGATGCCGATCTCGCCGAGTGTCACGTTGTAGGCCACCGACTCGTCGACCATTACCGATTCCTGCGGCACGTAGCCGATCTGGCGCCGCCACTGGCGCAGGTCGAGCTCGCCGAGCGCCACGCCATCGACGAGGATGCGGCCTTCGGTCGGCCGCAGCAGCCCAACGACCAGATCCAGCAGCGTGGTCTTGCCCGCGCCCGACGGCCCGATGATCACTGTCAACTGCCGAGCCGGCACGGTGAAGCTGCCGTGTTCGACGATCGCACGGCGCTCGCCGTGGCGGAAGCTCACGTCTTCGAAGCGGATGCCGTCGACCAGGTCGACCCGCTGGTTGCCGCCCGGGGCCTCGACCTCAGCGCGGGCGGTGTTGATGTGGTCCATCACCGACCAATAGGCGCTTTCGCGCACGACGATCTGCTGGTAGGCACGCTGTGACTTCGACAGGTAGCTGACAGTGCGCGCCAGCAGGAACACCATCACCAGCACCTCGGCCAGTGGCATGTTCAGCACGACCAGGCTGAAGAAAAAACCGATGCCGACCAGGATCGCCAGCAGCGGCTCTTGCAGCGCGCCCATCGCCTCCCGGCTGATCACCTGGCGGCGCAGCGCCTTGCGCAGGGCCCGGGTCTGATCGGACAGCAGCGCATCGACATGGTCCTCGCGGGCCATCGCCTTCAGCGCTTTGGCGGCGGCCATTTGCCCGCTCATCACCGACAGCAACGATCGCAGCAGCACGGTCTGGTGCCGGCCCGCTTGCAGCGAGCTGCGCACCAGCGTGTGCAGCGACAACAGCAGCAAGGCCCCGGCAATGATCGCGGCCACTCCGGCCTGCCACGAAATCGACAGCGCGACACCGAGAAAGATCAGTGCATTGAGCACCATGGCCGCCATCTCGGCGCTGTGCTGAAACGCCTCGGAAGCGCGTTGTGCCTCACTGGCGACGGCGTTGGTGAGCCGGCCGACCGACTGATCGAGGTAGTGCGTCCACCGGGCGGACATCACCGAGCGGATCAGCGCCAGCCGAAGGTCGGTGGCGATGTTGGCGACGGTGTAGCCGACCTGCCGGTTCGCCACCAGCGACAACACCGCCTTCAGCGCGATGAGCAGCGTCGACAGCGTCAACAGCACTGCAGTGGTCGGCTGCAGCCCGAGAAACTGCGTGACCTGCACCGCGATTTTCTCGGGCATCGATGGCGTGTGGGCGCTGGTGGTCGTGGCAAACGACAACATCGACAGCAGCATCGACAGGCCCAGGCTGTCCGTCAGACCGGCGGCGAACACCGCCACCAGCGCCGCGGCGCTGCGGCCTGGGTAGGCGCGCACGAACGCGCTGATCATCTCCAGCGCCCGGCTCGGTTGCGGCTTGGCCTTGTGCTTTTTGCTCATGGCCGGACGAAACGCAGCCGAGGGCCTGCGCTGAGGGTGACAGGCTGCGCCGGATCCGCATGGAACGCTTCGCCATCGAGCATGTAGCCGCTCAGGCCGCTGACCTGCACACGTTCGCAGCGCCCGCTGAGGTAGCCGTTGTCGGCGTTCATCGCAGGTGAGTAGCGGCCGGTCAACAGCCGTGGCAGCGAGCGCCAGAAACGCGGTGCGTTTTCGCTGACCGAGGTCAGACGCACATCCCCCTGGCCGCGCGGTGCATACGGATCAAACAGGCCGATGCGGTGCAGCAGCGTGCTGGCCAGCAGCAGCCGCACCGGACCGCTCTGCGTGCCGCACGCGCCTGCGTCCACGTGCAAACGCGGACAGCTCATGCCGGAGCGCCCGACCAGCGAGCGCGCACCGAGCCGCAGCAAATACCCCGCGGTGCTCAGATCGCCGTGCAAACTGAGCTCAGCACGGTGTTGATGGCACTGGCGGATCACGGTGTCGATCAGCGCGGCGGCGAAGAAGAAGCCGTGTCGCGGTGGGGCCGCTGGGTGCTCGATGCGCAGCGCGCAACGCTCTTCCACCGCAACGTCCCAGCGCTGCTCATGAGCGAGCCGCAGGGCGCGCTTCAAGGTCGGCAGGGCGGCGGCGCCCGGCACCAGGTCGGCAGCCGTCAGGTTGGTGCGACCACCGGGCAACACGAGCAGATCCGGCGTCCAGGCCCCGGCGGGCAGACTCGACAGTTGATCGACGACGGCACAGACGGTGCCGTCGCCGGCAAGAAGCATGACCTGGTGCTGGCGCCGCGCGAGGATCGTTGCAACAGCGGCGCGGGTGGCTTCTGGGGTGTCGACGCTCACCACCTCGGCGCCCTGCGAGCGGGCCAGCGCCGTGGCCTGCACGGCCAAGCCCCGCGAGGCGCTGAAACTGCGCGGGTTGACGATCAGGCACGGGGTCGAGCTTGTCGCTGCAAAGACAGGGAAATCCGGCGTGGCCAGCGCGGGGGCGTGCGCGTTCAAGGGCGCCCGGAGCCCGGCGACCACGCGCGCATGGCCGACTGGCCGGGCGGCGTCTGCCGGGCCGACTGCCACAACTCGCGCACCGCGGCGAAGTAGCTGTCGCGGTTGCAGCCGCGGTAGAGCGCATCAGAGGGCAGGCCCGCCATCAGGCGCCGATGCGCCTCGCCCAGGTGATGGTAGGGCAGGGCAGGGAACATGTGGTGCAAGGCGTGGAAGCGCAGGCCGACCGGAAACATGAACACCGTCAGCCAGGTCTGCCCGGTGATGTTGATCGACTCGGCCACCTGCTCGGCCATCGTCATGCGCCCGCCACCATTGACGTAGCGGTGCGCCGCCAGGTTGCGCACCCAGTTCAGCGCCAGCGTGAAGGCCAGCAGCGCGTAGCCCATGAAGAACTGCGTGACGCTGACCGAGCCCCGCCACATCAAAAAGGCGATCGTTGCCATGTAGGCAAAGCACAGCACCTCGACGATCTGCAGATGCCGCTCGTCGCGCTTCGGAAAACGCTTGGCGTAGTAGGGGTTCGAGACTGCGGCCGACACCCGCGTCAGCACCCATTCGCGCAGGCCGCTGTGCAACCACGACAGCGGCCCCAGCACGCCGAAGCGCACCATCATGAACAGCGGCAGCAGCGGCGCCTGCCCGACGTACTTCAGCGTCTCGGCCTGCGGCGACGAGCCCAGTGGCAGGTACTCGCCGTCGGCCGGCGTGCCGAACTGCAGGTGGTTGTGGTGCTCAATGTGATTGCGATACAGCACCCACGGCATCAGCAAGGGGATGCCCAGCAGCCCATTCCAGGCGCGCTTGAAGCCCGTCATCTGCCCGCCCGGCATGTGAACGATTTCGTGGATGAACGTGCCGATGCGGAAGAACAGCACACTGGCGCCGAGGAATGCAAGCACCTGCAGCGCGCTCCAGGCCGGTGCGATGAAGTAAACCGCCGTCAGCGCCCAGGCGGCGGCCGAGCTCAGAAGCAGATCGGTCCAATAGATCGCAGCGGAGCGGCGAAACAAGTCGCCGATAAGGCTGCGGGCCCTCTCCTGCCAGGTCGGATCGAACGCGATGCCTGGCGATGCGCTGACGATGGGCTCGTCAAGGGTGGCGGTAGCAGTCACGGTGAAGCGTTAAGAAAATTGATTTCCGGAGGATACCCGCTCGGCCTCAGGTTCCCCGGTTGCGGGCCAAGGGCGGGTTCTTCGCAAAGTAGCGTTTGATGCCTGTGCACAACGCTTCCACCAGCTGCGATCGGTAGCGCTCGTCGCGCAGCTTGGCTTCTTCGTCGGGGTTCGAGATGAAGGCGGTCTCGACCAGAATCGACGGGATGTCGGGCGCCTTCAGCACCGCGAAGCCGGCCTGCTCGACGTTGCCCTTGTGCAGCCGCCCGACGCGGCCGATCTGACCCAGCACCTCGCCCCCCAGGCGCAGGCTGTCCTTGATCTGCGCGGTGGTGCTCATGTCGAGCAGGGCGTGCATCACTGAGCTGTCCTTGACTTTGACGTTGATGCCGCCCACCGCGTCGGCCAGGTTCTCGCGGTTGGCCATCCAACGCGCGGCTGCACTGCTGGCGGCGCCCTGGCTGAGTGCGAACACTGACGCGCCGCGCGCCTCGGGCTTGAAAAAGGCGTCGGCGTGAATCGACACGAACAAATCAGCCTGCACCCGGCGTGCCTTGCGCACCCGGTCTTGCAGCGGCACGAAGAAGTCGGCGTCGCGCGTCAGCATCGCGCGCATGCCGGGCTGCGCATTGAGCCGCTCGCGCAGTTGCAAGGCGACCGCCAGCACCACGTCTTTCTCGCGCAGCCCGCTGGGGCCGATGGCGCCCGGGTCTTCACCGCCATGGCCGGGGTCGAGCGCCACGATCACCAGTCGATGGGTGCGGCTCACCGATTTGTTCGCTGCATCGTTGGCCTCGGCAGCCGCGCGGGTCGGGCCGGGCTGAGAGGCGGCGGCAACCGGTGGGGAGTTCGCCGGTGCATTCGGCGGTGCACTGGTGGCCCGATCCGATGCGGTGGGGCCCGGCGCCGAGGCCGCCGCCGGTCGATCGACCTGGCCGATGAACTCGCCGAGTGCGTCGCGCACTGCCTGTGCCGCCTGCTGCTCGGCATGCTCCCGCTCCTGCACCAGCGCGAGCAGCAGATCGCGCTCTTGAGTCGGGTACAGATCGAACACCAGCCGGTGCCGGTAAGCAGCCACCGGCGCCAGCGCGAACAGCTGCGGTTTGATGGCCTGCTTCAGGTCGATCACCAGGCGCACCACGCGCGGCTGGTACTGGCCGACGCGCACACCGGCAATGAAGGGGTCGTCGGCGCGCACCTGGCCGACCAGGTCGCGCAGCTGCGGGCTCAGGTCGAGCCCGTCGACATCGATGACCAGCCGCGGCGGGTTGTCGGCCAGGAAGTGCCTGGCGGCCAGCGCGCTGTCGGACTCGATCGTCACGCGCGTGTAGTCGGCCGCCGGCCACACCCGCACTGCGACGATTGCGGCACCGTGAGCGAGATGGCGCGCATTCAGCGCCAGCACCAGCGTGCCCATGCGCGCCAGCGCGAGGCGGCGGGCAGGCCGGGCTGGACTCATGACACGCTCATGGCAACAGCGCCAGGCCAAGCGGCGTCTCGGCCTGAAACCTGACCTGCCGTCGGGTGTCGCCACCGTCGGTATCGATCAGTGCATCCGCCAAAAGCGCGTCGACCATCGCGATCTCGATGCGCAGGTCGCACGGCGGCAGCAGGTCGGCCGCTTTTTCGGGCCATTCGACCAACTTGAGACCGACGCTGGCAAACACCTCGCGGAAACCGGCGTCCTCAAATTCCTGCGGGTCTTCGAAGCGGTAGAAGTCGAAATGCCAGATGGCGAGGCCGGGCAGGGCGTAGGGTTCCATCACGGCGTAGGTCGGGCTCTTGATCGGGCCACTGACGCCGAGTGCGCGCAGCAGGTGGCGCACGAAAGAGGTCTTGCCGGCGCCGAGCGTGCCATGAAGCTCGATGCAGGCCGTGCGCAGCGACGCGTGCGCCGCCAGCGCCTGCGCGGTGGCGGCGCAGTCGGCCTCGTCGGCCCAATAAACGCTGCGCACGCTGCGGGCTTCTAAGATCGGCATGCCGACGGAGAGCGGTGCGGTCGTTGGCAAGGCGCGTGAGCGAACGGTGGAGAGGAATGAGGCATGGTGACTGCGGACGGTGTGGCGCTGTCGCTGTTGTGGTCGCGCACGCAGGCGTGGGCGGAGCAGCTCGGATTTTCCCAGATCGGCGTGGCCGACGTCGATCTGAGCGCCGCAGAACCCGGCCTGCAGGCGTGGTTGTCTGATGGTTGCCACGGTTCCATGGATTACATGGCCCGCCACGGCATGAAGCGCGCCCGGCCGGCCGAGCTGGTGCCGGGCACGCTGCGGGTGCTGACGGCGCGGATGGATTACCTGCCTTCGGTTTCCCCCAGTGCTCTGGCACCGGGGGAATCTGACCCATCACAGGCCAGCGACTGGCAGGCCATCGAATGGCAGCGCTTGAAGGCGCCTGGGCAAGCCACGGTGTCGGTCTATGCCCGGGGCCGCGACTATCACAAGGTGCTGCGCCAGCGCCTGCAAACGCTGGCCGATCACATCGCTGGCGCCATCGGCCCGTTCGGCTACCGCGTGTTCACCGATTCGGCGCCGGTGCTCGAGGTGGAGCTCGCCACCCGCAGCGGCATCGGCTGGCGCGGCAAACACACGCTGGCGCTGCACCGCGATGCGGGCTCGATGTTCTTCCTCGGTGAGATCTATCTCGACCTGCCGCTGGCCTTGACCAAGCCGGTGGCCGCCCACTGCGGCAGTTGCAGCGCCTGCATCGATCTGTGCCCCACGCAGGCCATCGTCGCGCCCTACCGGCTCGATGTGCGGCGCTGCGTCAGCTACCTGACGATCGAGCACGCGGGCCCGATCCCGATCGAGTTTCGCGCTGCTATTGGTAATCGAATTTACGGCTGCGACGACTGCCAATTGGCCTGCCCGTGGAACAAATACGCACAGCGCAGCCCGCTGCCCGATTTCGAGGTTCGCCCGGCGCTCGCCGACCCGACGCTGCTGGCGCTGTGGGCCTGGAGCGAAGTCGACTTCCTGCGCCACACCGAAGGCAGCGCGATCCGCCGCATCGGCCACGAACGCTGGCGCCGCAACCTGGCAGTGGCGATGGGCAATGCGCTGCGAGCCTCTTGCGACGCGGCTCTGCTCGATGCGCTGCGCTCCGCGCTGGTGGCCGCGCGGCCCGACGCCAGTGCGCTGGTGTGTGAACACATCGACTGGGCACTGGGCGGCTGATGCGCCGCAGAATCGGCGCATGAGCCCGCTTACCGACAGCGCCACTGCCATCGACCGCTTCATCGACGCGCTGTGGATCGAGGACGGCCTGTCGGCCAACACGCTCGCGGCGTACCGGCGCGACCTGACGCTGTATGCGCAATGGCTCGCCGGCGCGCCGGCGGCGGCGATCAACGCGACGACCGAAACCCATCTGCGCGACTACGCGGTGGCGCGCCACGTCGGCAGCAAAGCCAGCAGCACGAATCGCCGGTTGACGGTGTTCAAACGCTACTTCCGCTGGGCGCTGCGCGAGCACCTGATCACCACCGACCCGACGCTGAAGCTGCTGGCGGCCAAGCACACGCGCAACATACCGAAGGTGCTCAGCGAAGCGCAGGTGGAAGCGCTGCTGGCCGCGCCCAATGTGAGCACGCCGCTCGGCCTGCGCGACCGCACGATGCTGGAGTTGATGTACGCGAGCGGCTTGCGCGTGAGCGAACTCGTCACGCTGAAAACGGTGCACATGGGCATGGTCGACGGCGCCTTGCGCATCACCGGCAAGGGCGCGAAAGAGCGGCTGGTGCCGTTCGGCGAAGAGGCGCGGGTGTGGCTGGTGCGCTACCAGGCCGAGGCACGGCAAGACATCTTGAAAAAGCAAGTGAGCGACGCGCTCTTCGTGACTGCGCGCGGCGGGCCGATGACGCGGCAAATGTTCTGGCGCCTGATCAAGCAGCACGCACTGCGCGGCGGGGTGCTGGTCCCGCTGTCACCGCACACGCTGCGCCACGCCTTCGCCACTCACCTGCTGAACCACGGTGCCGACCTGCGCGCGGTGCAAATGCTGCTGGGACACACCGACATCTCGACCACGACGATCTACACCCATGTCGCCCGCGAACGCCTGAAGACGCTGCATGCGGTGCATCACCCGCGGGGGTGATTCCAGGTTCGCCCCGAGGGGCCGATTCACGTCTGCGCGAGGCCTTGCTCCAAGGCGATGGCGTGCAGCCTCTTGTCACGCGTCCAGAGCCGCGCGCCCAAGGTCAATGCGGTGCTGGCAAGCAGGTGCACGTCGATGTAGCCAATGCCCTTGCCGTGCAGCGCGTGGCGATCAATGAAGGCCATCGCCTCGTCCTGCTGAGCAACCGCAGCAGAGGGCAAATCGGCCAGCAGAGTCAGAAGCGATGAACGGTTTTTGAGGTGGCCGCACGCGATTTCCCCCATCACGAACGGGTGCATCAGCACCGATCCCCGTTCCAGCAGATCGGCCAGCGCTCGGTCGCCTTGTCGCAGGTGATCGATCCACACCAAGGTGTCGACCAGGATCACGCGGCGCGCTTCGAGCGCCTGCGTGGCGCGGCTTCCAATGCAGGCTGGCTGCCGCCCAAACGCGCGAGGCGTTTGGCGCTCTCGCGCTCGATCAGCGCTTTCAAGCCCTCACGCACGATCAACGAGCGCTCCATCGGGCCGGTCAACAGCACCGCTTTGGCCAGCAGGTCGTCATCGAGGTTGATGGTGGTTCGCATGGTCGCTTTCTGCGTAAATTTGGCATCAATTCTAGCACCATTTGATGCTGATATGGGTGCGACGTGCGACCGAACGACGAACCAAGCCAAGCGCCCTCCTACAATCCGCCGCAACCCTGAAAGGCCTTGTCCATGAAAGTCACCGCGTCCAATTTCAAGGCTTACGACATTCGCGGCATCGTCGGAAAGACGGTCGATGAAGCCTTTGCCGAACACCTCGGCCGCGCCTTCGGCAGTGAGGCCGTGAAGGCCGGGGAGCGGGCGGTGGCGGTGGGGCGTGATGGGCGCTTGTCTGGCCCGGCACTGGCGGCGGCGTTGATCCGCGGGCTGGCCTCCACCGGGCTCGACGTGGTCGACCTCGGCGCCGTCACCACACCGATGCTGTACTACGTGGCCGCCACGCGCGGGCGGCGCGGCTGCCACAGCGGGATCATGGTCACCGGCAGCCACAACCCGAAGGACTACAACGGCTTCAAGATGGTGCTGGCTGGGCGCGCCATTTACGGCGACGACATCCAGAACCTGCGCCTGCGCATGGAAGCGGAAAACTATGTGAGCAAGCCCGGCCGCACGGCCACGATGGACATCGTGCCCGAGTACAGCGCGCGCATCACCGGCGACGCCAAGTTGAAGCGCCCGATGAAGATCGTGGTCGACTCGGGCAACGGCATTCCGGGCGCGTCGGCTCCCGGCATCCTGCGCGCACTCGGCTGCGAGGTGACCGAGCTGTACTCAAAGGTGGATGGCGACTTTCCCAACCACCACCCGGACCCGAGCAAGCCCGAGAACCTGGCCGACCTGATCCGCACCGTGCAGAGCACCGATGCCGAGATCGG
>JANPNF010000016.1:0-3408 GCA_031427315.1 Burkholderiales bacterium
CCCCGCAAAACGCTACTTCACCATCGGTGAGGTGAGTGATCTGTGCGGCGTGAAACCTTATGTTTTGCGCTATTGGGAGCAGGAGTTCACCCAGCTCAAGCCGATGAAACGGCGCGGCAATCGCCGTTATTACCAGCACCACGAGGTGCTGCTGATCCGCCGCATCCGCGGGCTGCTGTACGAGCAGGGCTTTACCATCAGTGGCGCGCGCAACCGCTTGGTCGAGCCTGCCACCGGCTTGTCGTTGTTGGGCGATGTCAGCCCGATCGACGACGGCAATCACACCGGCATTGGTGATGCAGCGGCAGGGCGAATCGGGGCCTCGGCTGCAGCTGAAGCGGTACCGGCGACGCCATCGGGCACAGCCTTGTCAGCCGCCCAGGTGCGGCTCGAATTGATGTCGATCCGTGGGCTGCTGAGCCCCTGATCACCCGCCGTTCGCACCTATACTCAAACGCTTGTCGGGGCGTAGCGCAGCCTGGTAGCGCACTTGCATGGGGTGCAAGGGGTCGCGAGTTCGAATCCCGCCGTCCCGACCAATTGAATCAATGGGTTAGCTTTCACGAGAAGCTGACCCATTTTGATTTGTGAGCCTGATGTGCATCGGTGCTCAGCCCGCCACCGCGCGCAGCGCCTTCCAGCCCTTGCCGTGCATGCAGACGACGAAGCCGCGGGTCACCTGCTGTGTTTTCGCATTGGGCCTGTGCGTCTCGCCGAGCGTGGTGACGCATTCGTTGGTGTCTGCCGCCAGGGCCTCCCGATCGGCACCGATCTTCCACCACGAGCTGATCGTGTAGAGGTCCAGCGGGCTGGGCAGTGGCTGCGGTGATGACGGCGCAGCCACCGCCGGTTTCTCAGCGACATGAGCCGCCACCCTTGCCGTGGTTGCGAGTGCGGTGGCTGCTGACTGAGCTGGCATCACCGGCACGACCGCCGGTAGGGTGAACACGCCCGGGTTGCGGTTGTCGGGGCTCACGCTCGCCGTTGCGAACAGTTCGATGTCGTCCAGTTTCTTGCCTGTCCGGCCCTTGTCTTCCAGGCATTGCTCGGCGGCGTTGTCGCTGCCGGCCGATTAACAGGCCGCCTTGGCGGGTTCCAGGTCTTGCGTCGAGGCGCCCCGTTTGTATGACAGCTCGCCGCAGCCGCTGACCAGCAAGGCCAGCACCGCCATCCACAACATGTTCTTCATGCATTGCTTTCGCTCGGTGAGTCGATGCTCCGCGACAAATCACGGTGAGGGCGGACGACCACGTCGCTTCGCTGTGCGATTCGGCGTGGGCACATCGCCTCTGCAAGAAGCGCGCTACCCCCGGTTGATGCTGCAGGCTGGTGCTGTGTCGAGGTACATCAGGCCTTGGTTGGCTTCGCGGCGTCGGTCGGCTCAATCAGCACATGCGCCGCCTGCTCGCAGTGTTCGGTCATCTGATCGGACAGCGCCAGCAGCACTTCGCTGGCTTCGGCCACCAGACGTCGGCCCGCGTCAGACGCGGCATCGTGCAGGCCTTTCAGTAACTGCTGCCACGGTGCTGCGACCTGTGCCAGTTCGTCGCGCAAGCCCGGCAGGCCTTCGGCGGTGGCGAACAACCGGGCCTGCGCGGCCTCGAAGGCGCTGATCGTGCGCACCGCATCGGCGGCGGCGGCCTGGGCGGTGTCGCCGTGGAGTAGCGTCGCCAGCAGCGCCTGCTTGGCGATGCGTTGCGACAGCATGCGTTGGCGGCCGACCCCGTTCACCAGCGCCAGCGGCGCGTAAGCGTTGCCTGCTTCCAGCGCGGTGGTCAGTTGCTCTGACGATTCCAGCAGCCGCTCGGCCGCAGCGTCGAGTGCGGCCAGCCGGGCGGTTTGCGGTGTGCTGGCCAGCGCAGGCGCCAGTTGCTGCCAGATGTTGCGCAGCGCTTTCAGCAGGTCGCCAAAGGTTGGTTTCGACAGGCCACGTTCCAGCAGATCCAGGTTGTTGGCCACGCGCTCGGTCGAGGCCAGCAGCGCGGCGCGCGCCGCGGCCGCATCGACCCCGGCGCATTGCAGCGCGTACAGCTTCACCAGGTGCTGCGACAACATGCGCAGCTGGCCGGCGCGGTTGATCGCCTCGGCGTCGCGTGCCGCGTCGATCAGCCGGCGCGACACCAGGCCAACGCGCTGGTGGCCTTCCATCGACGCTGCGCGCAGCAGCCGGAAGGCTTCGTCTTCCGGAATCTGCCGCGAGCGCATCAGGATGCCCTTGGCGCGATCGACCAGCTTGCGTTCCTCGTAGCGGTGGGCCAGGTCCTGGTGCGCGGCGCGCTGCTCGCGGTCGTGCGTGTAGCGGGCCTGCGCCAGTTGCACCAGCGGCCGCAGCCGCGCGGGCGCGTAGCCGTTGACCACGTAAGCGTGCACACCAGCGCGCAGCGCTGTGGCCAGCGTGGCCGCGTCGGCGTCGCTGGTGAACAGCAGCACCGGCAGCGCGGCGTGGTCCTGCAGTGCAGCGAGCGCAGGCAGCAGCTGCTGCGCAGGGTAGGGCTCCCAGGCCACCAGCAGGTCGGCGCCGCAACGCGCGGCGGTGCGGATCAGCGACTCGGCATCGCAGTGCGCCGCGGTGGCGATGCCGACGGCATGCAGGTCGGCCTCCAGGGCAGGGGCGCCCGGGGCGGCGATCACGAGGGCAGAGGTCATGCGAACAGGAAAGAAGCTGGAAGGCACAGCATAGCGGTCGATCCAACCAACGCGGTCGCTTGCGGCCTGCACCAAAGCAGCACGCTGCACTGCACCATTCCTGTGATTTCAGCGGTGTCGCGGACTGGCGACTTCGACAGCCGCGGCCCCGTGATCCCGCAGAGGCTGGCCCGAGACTTGCGCTACCGCTGGCGGGTGCAGCGACGCGCCCGACCCGGCTCCGGTACACGGCGGGTCGCACGCACGACGAAGTGCGTGGTGATGTATCTCCCACGCTGCGGCATGCCGCACGGCGGTTCTTTGGAGCTTGTCATGGTTTGCGTCGCCCGCGTGTTCAAACGCCTCATCCAATCACCCGATCCTGGATCGATCCGACTGCTGCAGCGCGTGCGCAGTCATCGCGACCGGTCGTTGGCGATCTCGTCCACGGCGCGCCACGTCGCACCGAACCCCACCAATTTTCAGACCGAACGCGGGACGACCCGCCTGGAGGCGTAAGCGATGAAGAAGATGAAACTCGTGATGGTGGGCAACGGCATGGCCGGCGTGCGCACACTGGAAGAGCTGCTGAAGATGGCGCCCGAGCTTTACGACATCACGGTGTTCGGCGCCGAGCCGCATCCGAACTACAACCGCATCCTGCTGAGCCCGGTGCTGGCCGGCGAGCAGACGATCGACGAAATCATCCTCAACCCGCTTGACTGGTACCGCGACAACCAAATCACGCTGCACACCGGCAAGAAGGTGGTGCACATCGACCGC
>JANPNF010000017.1:0-2987 GCA_031427315.1 Burkholderiales bacterium
TGCGTTGTTGATCCTGGGCGTTTTTGCGATGCTTTACGTTCGTGAGCGTCGCGTCTGGGTCTGGCTCGCGCCGCGCGGTGACAAGGCGTTTGCCGGCGCTGGTGACGCCGGTGCGGTGACAGGAGCAACGCCAGGCAATGAGGCCACCCAGGCCACCATGGCTTTGTCAACCAATCGCAAGACGATGGATGGGGACAAGGCGTCGCCGCTCATCGTGATCTCAACCCTCTTCTCTAAGGCCCATGGTCGACGCTGGTACGATTCCTACTTCTTATTCCTACTAGATTGAAGGAAAGTCACCATGCTGGTCACCGACAAGGGTCAAGTCACCATCCCGAAGCCGATACGCGATGCGGCGGGCGTCGCTCCTGGCAGCGAGGTGTCCTTCAGTCTTGATGGCGGCAAGATCGTCATCACCCCGGTCGCCAGTCATGTCAAGAACGACAGGCGCACGAAGCTGCGGGCAGCCGCTGCCAAGGTGCGCAACAGCTTGAGCCCGGAGTTCAGGCAATTGGGCGCGCAGGAAATCATGGATTTCCTGCGCAGCGACAACGACGCTGTCGCCAGCCCACGCCGTGGTCGCCGCTAGCCTCGCACGCTACGACGGCAGCGCCGGAACGCTCGTTGACACCAACGTGTGGATCGACTGCGTCGATGCGTCTAGCCCTTGGCACGCTTGGGCGGTCGACCAGCTTCAAGCGTGCAGCGAGCGAGCACCGCTGCATGTGAACCTGATCATCTACACCGAACTGCTCGTGCCGGGGCCCGATGTGACATTGCTCGACGACCTGCTGGATGTCTACGAAGTCCAGCGCAGCGGCCTTCCGTGGGCCTGTGCTGCGCTTGCGGCGAGCGCGTTCAGTCTCTACAGGCGCCGAGGTGGCGCCAGAACACTTCCGCTGCCCGACTTTTTCATTGGCGCGCATGCGGCAGTCGCCAATCTCAGCGTGTTAACACGTGATTCAACCGGGTACGCCAACTACTTTCCTCGTCTCGCACTGCTCGGGCCTTGAGCCGGTTCCGCCAGCGATGCCGGGAGCGGCTTGACTCGCATGCTGCGGTTTGTTCTATGCAATCGGCAGCGCCAGGCACAGGCGTGTGCCGCCATCGGGCGATGGCAGCGGGTGCAGTGTGCCGCCGTGCAGCACGGCCACCCGCTGCGCGATGGCCAGCCCCAATCCGCCGATTCCGCCCCGGCTGCGCCGCATCGGTGGGTCGCGCAGCGACTGTCCCTGCTCAAGTCGGCTGAGTAACTCGGGCGGCAAGCCGGGCCCGGCGTCTGCAACGAGGATGTGCGCCTGCCTGCCCGCACGGCGCAGGCTGACGCGCACCGGGGCCACGCCGGGCGCATGCTGCAAGGCGTTGTCGATCAGGTTGGTCAGTGCGCGCTCGATGAGTTGCAGGTCGCCTTCGAACTCGATCGGACCGGGCGGTGTGCCGTCGAGCGTGACTGTCGGCGATCTTCCGGTCAGATCGAACTTCTGCACCGCATCGGTCACCAGGTCATCGAGTCGAAAGCGCTCCCGGTGCAGCACCTGGTCGGTGGACTGCAGCGCGGCCAGTTCGAACAACTGCTGCGACAGCCAACGCACCTTGTCGCTCTGGGCCAGCGCAGCGTAGAGAAAACGCTCGCGCTGACCCGGCGCTGCCGACGCACCGTCGAGCACCAGCGCTTCGAGGTGCCCATGCAGCGCCGTCAGCGGCGTACGCAAGTCGTGCGCAACGCCGGCCAGGGTTTCGCGGTGCGCATTCGCCGTGCGCGCCTCTTGTGCCGCATGCGCCTCGATGCGCCGGGTCATGTCGTCGAATGCTGCGCCGATCGCGCTTACTTCGTCACCAATCGGTGGCGGCTCGGCGGGGTCGTCGCCCGATTTGATCGCAGTGGTCACGGTGCTGTAAGCCCGCATGCGCGCGGCCAGCCGATGCAGCGGTCGGGTGATGCGGCCAAAGGTGAACGCACCGATGGCCAAGGTGAGCGTCAATCCGATCGTCACCGCGAAACCTGCCCCCTGCCACAGGCGGCGGGGGCTGAGCTGCCCTGCCACAAGCTCACGGGCGTGACCGTCCAGCACAACATACAAGTAACCCGGTGGACACGTCTCGCCCGCGCGCGGCGCAAACATCGCGGCCCTGAAGATTCGCCGCTCGGCCGCGCCCATCGGGTCGGTGCCGCGCAATGGCAATGCAGCACCGGCGAGAAACTGGCGCACCGGTTGCAGGTCGACCTGGGGCTGGCGAACCATGCCCGGCTCGCCAATGTAGGCGTCGACGCGGCCGTCGGCATCAAGCACATAAGCCTGCACCGCAGGGTTGACCACCATCAGCATCGACAGCAGCGGCGCGTGGGCGGCTCGATCGGCCGCGTCGACGTCGGTTTGCGTGATGCGCGGCCAGTGCTCCACGATGTGCCTAGCCAAGCCGTGCGACAAGCGCTGCGAAGTTTCTTGCTCGTGCTCGGCGGCAAGCTCGCGGCCCAGCAAGGCGATCAGCGCGCCGAACAGCAACAGCAGCGCAGCCAGTGCCCCTGTCAAGCGGCTCGTAAAAGACCGTTTTCGGCGGTGTCGAATCAACATCCGACGTCTGCCTCAAAGCGGTATCCCACGCCCCACACGGTGACGACACGTTTGGGCTCGCGCGGGTCGTCTTCGATTTTGGTGCGCAGACGGTTGATGTGCGAATTGACGGTGTGTTCGTAGCCGTCGAAGGCAGCACCCCAAACGCGCTGCAGTAGCTCGCTGCGGCTGAAGGTTTGACCGGGGTGGCGCACGAGAAAACTCAGCAAATCGAACTCGAGCAGCGGCAGCGGCAGCACCTGAGCCGAGACTGCGCCCCGGCACTCGTCTGGCGCTCGACTTTGCCTGCACAGCTCACGCCTTTCGGCATCCAGCCGGAACGGGCCAAAGCGCATCGATGCGGTCGCGGTCGGCGGTGCCCGCATCTGCTCCATCCGACGCAGCAGCGCCCGCACGCGCGCCACCAACTCGAGC
>JANPNF010000018.1:0-7835 GCA_031427315.1 Burkholderiales bacterium
CATTTGCGGGCCCAAATGAAAGTCACCAAAGCTAAGGGCCTCAACACCAGCCCATTTGAGTAGCCCGCTTCGGCTAGCCGCCTACTTCACTGGCTCTGGCTCAAGAACACTCTCCGAACTTCTTCTTCGGTTTCCTCGCTGAGGTTCAAAGCGATCGGATTGATCCTGGACGAACATCGTTCGCTCGCAGCGGTGATCCAGGCGGCCGAATTCCTGGTACGCAAATACATCCACGAAAACAAGGCGCCGGATTTCAATCAGGGCCTCTTTTTTGGTTACTTTTTTCTGGCCCCGCAGAAAAAAGTGACCCGCCCGCCGGGGCGGAACCCCGGCGCGGTCCCACGCAAGGGCACCACACACCCGCGGGAGCGGGACAATGCAGGCGCATGCATTTCCTCATCCCCCACGCCAGTGCCATATCCGACGCCAGCGCCCACACGCTGCGTGACCTGCGCCTGCCGAATCTGGGCCGGCTGATCTCGGTGCTGCAAGCCGGCACGCCGAACATCGAGGACGAATACACGCTGTCGCCACCGCACGAACGGGCGATCGCGCAGGCCCACGGCTGGCACGGCGGCGATGGCCGCTGGCCCTGGGCGGCCCTTCTCGCCAAAGCCAACGGCATCGATACCGGTACCCAGCCCTGCGGCCTGCTGACGCCGGTGCACTGGCATGTGGGACGCGAACACATCACGCTGGCCGACCCGGCCGCGCTGGCGCTGTCGGCCGACGAGTCGCACGCGCTGTTCGACGCTGTAAAACCGCTGTTCGATGACGACCAGGGCACGCTGACCTGGGCAGCGCCGTTGCGCTGGTACCTGTTGCACCAGCAGCTGGCCGACCTGCCGTGCGCGTCGATCGATCGCGTGATGGGTCGCAATGTCGATCTGTGGCTGCGCAGCGACCCGCAGGCGTCGACCGCACAGCTGGCGCACATGCGCTGGGTGCGGCGACTGCAGAACGAGGTGCAGATGTTGCTGCACCAGCACCCGGTCAACGAGGCCCGTGAGGCGCGTGGCGCGCTGCCGGTCAATTCGTTCTGGTTGAGCGGTTGTGGGCCGGCGCAACCCACGGCTGCCGAGGTGACGGTCGATGACCGCCTGCGCGCGCCGCTGTTGGCCGAAGACTGGGCCGGCTGGGCCGATGCCTGGCGCGCGCTCGATGCCAACGTGCTGGGCCCGCTGTTGTCACGCGCTGAGCAAGGCGAGCCGGTGTCGCTCACGCTGTGCGGTGAACGCGGCTGGCAACGCCTCGACGCCGTGCCGCGCTCGCTGTGGCGGCGGCTGGGCGATCGCTTCAGGACGGTGGAACCGCACGTGCTGCTGAGCGCCCTGTGATGACGGCGCCAACGCTGACATTGCGACCCCCTGCTCCGCGCAGCGCGTGGGCGCTCGAACAGGCGGGCGTATCGCCGCTGCTGGCGCGGCTGTTCGCAGCGCGCGGCGTGCGCGGCATCGATGAGCTCGACGACGCGCTGGCGCGGCTGCTGCCGCCGTCCGAGCTGCTGGGCGCAGCGAAGGCGGCCACGCTGCTGGCCGATGCGCTTCGCGACGGGCTGCAGCTGTGCGTCGTTGCCGACTACGACTGCGACGGCGCCACCGCCTGCGCCGTCGCCTTGCGTGGCCTGGCGCTGCTCGGTGCGGCGCCCGACCTGCTGGGTTATGTGGTGCCCGATCGCGCGGTGCACGGCTACGGCCTCACGCCCACCATCGTCGACCTCGCGCTGGCGCAGGGCGCGCAGGTGCTGCTGACGGTGGACAACGGCATCGCCAGCCTCGCGGGCGTGGCCCATGCGCGAGCGCACGGCCTCGTCGTCGTCGTCACCGACCACCACCTGCCGGCGCAGGTGAACGACCAGATCGTGCTGCCCGATGCGCATGTGATCGTCAACCCGAACCAGCCGGGCTGCGGCTTCGCGAGCAAGCACCTGGCCGGCGTCGGCGTGATCTTCTATGTGCTGCTGGCGCTGCGCAGCGAGCTGCGTGCGCGGGGTGTCTATGCCGACGTTTCGCATGGAAACCAGTCAGCCCCGGTGCAGCCGAGGCTCGATGCCCTGCTTGATCTGGTGGCGCTCGGCACTGTGGCCGATGTGGTGCGTCTCGACGCCAACAACCGGCGGCTGGTCGCGCAGGGGCTCAAGCGCATCCGCGCCGGCCGCATGCAGCCGGGCGTCGCCGCGCTGTTCGCAGCCGCCGGGCGCGATGCCTCGCGCGCCGCGGGTTTCGACTTCGGCTTCGCGCTCGGCCCGCGCATCAATGCAGCCGGTCGCCTGTCGGACATGACGCTCGGCATCGAGTGCCTGCTGACCGATGACCCGACGCGGGCCGCGCAGCTGGCACAGCAGCTCGATGCGATCAACCGTGAGCGGCGCGACGTGGAGGCCGGCATGCGCGAGCAAGCCGAGTTGCTGCTGGGTGCGCTGCTGCAGCAGCACCTCGGTGCACAGGCCATACCGCCTGCGTTCGCGATCTACGACCGCGGCTTCCACGAGGGCGTGGTCGGCATCGTGGCGTCACGCTTGAAAGAGCAGGTGCACCGCCCGACCTTCGTGTTCGCGCGCGGGCAGGACGGCCTGCTCAAAGGCTCGGGGCGGTCGATCGACGGCTTTCATCTGCGAGATGCACTCGACCTCGTCAGCAAGCGCCACCCGGGCGTGCTGAAGAAGTTCGGCGGGCACGCAATGGCGGCCGGCTGCACGCTGGACGAAGCCGATTTCGCGACCTTCCAGGCAGCGTTTCAGCAGGTCGCGCGCGAACGCCTGGACGCTGCGACGCTGGAGCGCCGCCTGCTCAGCGACGGGCCGTTGGGCATCGAGCACTTCACCGCCGAAGTGGTGCAGGCGCTGAACGCGCAGGTGTGGGGGCCGTCGTTCGAGGCGCCGCTGTTCAGTGACGAGGTCGAGGTCGTCAGCCAGCGGCTGGTCGGCGAGAAGCACCTCAAGCTGAGCCTCCGGCACGCGGGCACGTTGCGCGACGCGATCTGGTTCGGCCGCGTCGAGCCGCTGCCGCCGCACGTGACGCTCGCCTACCGGTTGAGCCTCGACGAATACAACGGCCGCCAGCGGCTTCAAATGATCGTGGAAGCGGCGCAACCGACATGCCACCCCGCGCTGCCGATTCATTTCCCGGCGTGACTTTCGGCCGATGACCCTGCGGTGCGCCGACCTGACGGCGATGCCGTGCAGCAGGCGCTCCCTACAATAGAACAGTGAATTTTCCCACTGCCTGGACCAACGCCGACCTGCACTGCCATTCTTGCGTGTCCGACGGCACGCTGGAGCCCGAAGCCCTGGCCGCCCGAGCCAAGGCGAATGGTGTTGAGTTGTGGGCGCTCACTGACCATGACGAGATCAGCGGGCAGCAACGCGCACGCGATGCCGCGCTGGCGCTGGCCCTGCCCTACCTGACCGGCGCCGAGATTTCGGTGACCTTTGCCGACGTGACGGTGCACATCGTCGGGCTCGGCTTCGACCCCGCCGACACGGCGCTCGTGCAAGGCCTGGCCGACACCCGCGACGGCCGCATCCACCGTGCGCATGAAATGGCGGAGGGGCTGGCCAAAGTCGGCATCCCGGACGCGTTTGAGGGCGCGCTCAACTATGTCGGCAACCCCGAACTGATTTCCCGCACCCACTTTGCCCGTTACCTGGTGGAAACCGGCTACTGCGCCAGCACCCACGAGGTGTTTCGCAAGTACCTGGTCGAGGGCAAGCCCGGCTATGTGGAGCACCGCTGGGCGCGGTTGGGCGATGCCGTGAGCTGGATCACACAGGCCGGCGGCATCGCGGTCATTGCGCACCCGGGCCGCTACAAGCTGAGCGTCAACGCGGAATACGCGCTCTTCACCGAATTCAAGGCCCACGGCGGGCGCGGGGTCGAGGTGGTGACCGGCAGTCACAGTAGTGCCGACTACGCCAAGTACGCCGACATGGCCGTCGAGTTCGACCTGCTCGCCTCGCGCGGCAGCGACTTCCACAGCCCCACTGAAAGCCGCACCGACCTCGGCACGCTGCCGGCGCTGCCGCTGCGGCTGAAGCCAGTGTGGGAAGCGCTGATGGACCGGGTGCAGCACGCCACCTGACGAACCGGTATTCGCCGTCGGAGTGATGTCAGATGGACTCCGCGGCGGATCAACGGCATGGTGGCGGATGCGATGTGTGCGCACCGACAATCCAACGATGTCCCAGCACTTCGAGCTTCACCCTGACAACCCGCAGTCGCGTCTGCTCAAGCAGGCTGCGCAGATCCTGCAGGGTGGCGGTGTGGCGGCGGTGCCGACCGATTCGAGCTACGCGCTGGTGTGCCGGCTCGACGACAAGGCGGCGGTCGAGAACCTGCGGCGCATCCGCGGTGTCGATGACAAGCACCACCTGACGCTGCTGTGCCGCGACCTGAGCGAACTCGCCAGCTACGCGCGCGTTGATAACCGGCAGTACCGGCTGCTGAAACTCGGCACACCGGGGCCGTTCACTTTCATCTTGGAAGCCTCGAAGGAGGTTCCGCGCCGCATTTCGCACCCGTCGCGGCGCACCATCGGCCTGCGCGTGCCCGATCACAAGATGCTGCAAGAGTTGCTGGCGGTGTACGGCGAGGCACTGCTGGCCACCACCTTGATTCCGCTCAACGAGACTGAGCCGCTGAACGACCCGGACGAGATCCGTGAGCGCTACGACAAACGGGTGCAGGCAGTGGTGGATGCCGGCGCCTGCGCAGCACAGCCGACCACGGTGGTCGATTTGACCGGTGACACGCCGGTGCTGCTGCGGCTGGGCCGTGGCGACCCGGCGACGCTGGGTTTACAAGCCGACCGAGACTGACCCGGCGCCGCGGTCAGCCGCCCAGCACCTTCGCGATGCGCTCCGGGTCGAAGCCGACCAGACGCTGCCCACGCACCAGCAGCGTCGGCGTACCGGGCGCCTGCTGCGCACGGTAGCTTTCGGCACAGGCGGCGTCGGTTTCGATGAAGCATTCACTGAACGGAATGCGGTGTTCGGTCATGAAGCGCCTGGCGCTCTTGCAATAGGCACAGGTCTCAGACGACAGCATCACGATGTCCCCGGGTTTGGCCAGCGACGCGAGCGTCACGCCGGTCTTCCCATTGGAATAAGACTGCCAGCTTTGCAGCACCACCCACGCTGCCAAGGCGATCAGCAACGGGCGCAGCCAAGCGCGACGGCGTTTCGGCGCAGCGATGGCGGTAGCGGATGTCGGGGTGGGGGTGGGTTCGACGGGCATCGTTGGCTTTCAAGCACTGGCCGAGATGGCTGCGGTGATGACGATCTCGATCTTCCAGCCGGGCTTCGCCAGTCGCGCCTGCACCGTGGCGCGCGGCGGCGCATCGCCAGGCGGCACCCAGTCGTCCCAGACGGCGTTCATCGCGTCGCAGTCGGCCAGATCGGCGAGGTAGATGTGCGCCATCAAGATGTGCGCGTTGTCGGTGCCGGCTTGGGTCAGCAGGCGATCGACCATTGCAAGCACCTGCCGCGTCTGGCCGGTGATGTCTTGCGTGGTGTCACTGGGCACCTGGCCCGCAAGGTAGGCCACGTTCTGGAAGATGGCCATCTCCGACAGGCGGTCGCCGACATGGAAACGTTTCAGGCTTTGCGGCATGGCGTGTAACTCCTCATCACGTTTTTTCGTCAGCGCTTGGCGCTGTGTCTTACCGGCGCGGCGGGCGTGGCGGAGCTCGACTTCTGCCCGAGTTTGGTTTCCGTGCCAGCGAGCAGTTTCTGGATGTTGGCGGCATGCCGCCAGATCAGCAGCAAGCCCATCACGCTCGCCGCGATGGCCGTCGGCCCTGGGCCCCAGATCAGCAGCTGATAAAACGGCGCGAACAGCGCCGAAATCAGGGCCGCCAGTGACGAGTAGCGGAAGAAGTACGCGATGAGCAGCCAGCTGGCCAGTGTGGCGATGCCCAGCCACGGGTTGAGGCCCATCAGCACGCCCGCAGCTGTGGCCACGCCCTTGCCGCCCTTGAAGCCGAAGAACACAGGCCACAGGTGCCCAAGGAATGCCGCCACGCCGACCAGCGCCGCCGTGCCTTCGCCGAGGCCCCATGGCGAGCCGAACGCGGCCACCACCCACACCGGCAGGAAGCCTTTCAAGGCGTCGAGCGCCAACGTCAGCACCGCAGCTCCCTTGTTGCCAGAGCGCAGCACGTTGGTGGCACCCGGGTTGCCGGAGCCGTAACGGCGCGGGTCGCCCAGCCCCATCGCACGACTGATGAGCACAGCGAATGACAGCGAGCCGATCAGGTAGGCCGCGAATGCGGTGATCAGGGGAATGAGAGGCTCCATGCGGAATGCGATGCAGGCGTGGCAGTGAGGTCAGCTTCGATTTTGCGCCCTGGCTTCGCTGCGCCTGCGTCAGCGCTGCGATTTCAGCGGACCCTGCGCCACCACCGCGCCACCGGTCGCGCACTGCACCGGCCGAGCGCCCAACAAAGTAACCAGCACTTTCGGGTCGATGCCGACTAGGAAGCCGCGCTGGCCGCCGTTGATGTAGACGCGCGGCAACTCCAGCACCGTGGCCTCGACATAGATCGGCATCGCTTTCTTGGTGCCGAACGGCGAGGTGCCGCCGACTTGGTAGCCGCTGTGCCGTTGCGCGACTTCGGGCTTGCAGTTCTGCACTTTTTTCACACCGATTTGGCGCGCCAGGTTCTTGGTGCTGACCTGCAGGTCGCCGTGCATCAGCACCACCAGTGGCTGTGCGTTCTCGTCGTCCATCACCAGCGTCTTCACCACATGGTGCTCGTCGACGCCGAGCTGGCGCGCCGATTCGGCCGTGCCGCCGTTATCGACGTACTCGTACAGGTGCTGGGTGTAGACCACCGCCTTGCGCTTGAGCAACTGTGTCGCGGGGGTTTCTGAGACGTGTTCTTTGCGAGTCATTGGAGTTATTCACTGTTTGCGGCACCAGCCGAGGCAGCTTTCATGCAGCATCGTGGTCGTCTTCAGCTGAGCGGCGTGCTCATCGCGACAGGGGGTCGCATGAGAGAATCGAGGCTGTCATTTGAACAGGGTTGTAGCGCCATGGACGTCGAACACATCAATGCAATCGGCAATCGACTGGCCGACCTGAGCCAACGCACGGTCGACCTCCGGGGGTATCTTTGACTACGACCGCAAAGCACTCCGCCTGAACGAAGTCAACGCGGCACTCGAGAACCCGAGCGTCTGGAACGAGCCCAAGCGGGCGCAGGAGCTGGGGCGCGAGAAGCGCACGCTGGAAGCGGTGGTGCAGACCATCGACCATCTCAATAGCAACCTGGCCGACAACACCGAGCTGTATGACATGTCGAAGGCCGACGCCGACTTCGACGGGCTGCTGGCCATCGAGGCCGATGCAGCGAAGCTCGAAGACACGGTGGCCCAGCTCGAATTCCGCCGGATGTTCAACAACCCGGCCGACCCGAGCAACTGCTTCATCGACATCCAGGCCGGCGCCGGCGGCACCGAGGCCTGCGATTGGGCCGGCATGCTGCTGCGCCAGTACCTCAAATACTGCGAGCGCAAGGGCTTCAAGGCCACACTGGAAGACGAGACGGTTGGCGACATCGCCGGCATCAAGAGCGCCACGATCAAGGTCGAAGGCGAGTACGCCTTCGGCCTGCTGCGCACCGAAACCGGCGTGCATCGCCTGGTGCGCAAAAGCCCGTTCGACTCGGCCGGTGGCCGCCACACCAGCTTCGCAAGCCTGTTCGTCTACCCCGAGGTCGACGACTCGATCGAGATCGACATCAACCCGTCTGATGTGCGCACCGACACCTTCCGCGCCTCAGGCGCGGGCGGCCAGCACATCAACAAGACCGATTCGGCGGTGCGCCTGACGCAC
>JANPNF010000019.1:0-2149 GCA_031427315.1 Burkholderiales bacterium
CCACCTTGTCAAGCTGAATTGGTTTTTCTTCGTCGATGACCTCGATGCTGATTCGGAGTTGATGGATGAGCAGGCGGCGTTGAAGAGCGTGACGAAGGAGCAGACTGCTTCTCTACAGACGGCCTTGTTGCACGGGCACAGTGGCCTGGCCGCCCCGGCGGCGTAGGAGTAGCATCTTTCCATGCAAGTCGCCACTGGAACCGTAGTCGCCGGTAAGCTCGTCATTGAGGGCCTCGATCTGCCCGACGGGGAGACCGTCATAGTCCTCACGCGCGAGACCGAGGAGGGGGTTCACGTCTCTCCCGAAGAGGAGGCGCAGCTTCTGGAGGCCATCGCCGAGGCAGATCGCGGGGCGACTATCTCAGCCGAAGAACTCTTCGCGCGACGGGATCGCATTCGCTGAACATGGCGCTGCGTTTGCGCATTGCGCATCGCGCTGCGTCCGAGATTGAGCGCGCCGAACGTTGGTGGCTCGAAAACAGACCTGCCGCGCCGGGCGCGTTTCGAGCGGACCTCAAGGGCGCCTTCGTACTTCTGCTCCGCCAGCCTGGTACTGGAGTCAAGGTTGGCAACACGTGCCTGAATGGCGTTCGTCGGCTGCATCTCGGTCGCGTCCGGTATTTCGTCTGCGCATTTCGTCTACTACCGCGTTCGTGATGGCGAGCTCGTTGTGCTGTCCGTGTGGCACTCCAGTCGTAGAGAACCCAGTCTCTGAGTACGAGACGCTCGGCCTTCTGGCTGGTGCGCCAGTTTCTATTGTCCATACGGAGACCGAGGATGAAATCCGCGTCATCTCCTTGCGTAAAGCTGTCCTGCGTGCCTTTCGCGACGCGTCGGCCTTCGTCAGCCCTCGGCGCCAATGGCGATCTTGCCAGGGGTGATGCGTGATGCGTGATGTATGATGCAGACCATCACGCGTTGAAGGCTGAACATGCGCACCACACTCGCGATCGATGACGATGTCCTCGCCGCAGCAAAGCACCTGGCCGAGAGGGAGCAAAGAACGGTTGGCGAGGTGATCTCTACGCTTGCCCGGCAAGGCCTGTCCCGCGGAGGCCGTTCGTCCCGCACTGAACGCAACGGCATTCCGCTCCTGCCGAGCGGCAAAGGCGCGTTGCCGGTGACGCTGGAGCTCGTGAATCAACTCCGTGATGAACGTCCGTGACGCGGTACTTGCTTGACGTCAACATCCTGATCGCGTTGGTGGACCCGGCGCATGTTCAACACGAGGCAGTTCACAAGTGGTTCGGTCGTGTCGGACGCAAGTCATTTGCCACTTGCCCAATCACTGAAAATGGGCTTCTGCGGATCGTCGGGCACCCGAAGTACCCGAACTCTCCTGGGCCACCAAGCACCGTCGCCAGCGCACTGGCTGCGATACGCGCCCTGCCTGGACACGCCTTCTGGCCTGACAGCATCAGTCTCGCCGACAGCAACTTGGTTGACGCATCGCTCCTGTCGAGCCACTCGCGTGTGACGGACACCTACCTGTTAGCTCTGGCTCGTGCGAACAAGGGCCAGCTCGCCACCTCGGACCACAAACTGGCAACAGAAGTTGTGCCCGAGGGCAAGGCATCTCTCGCCCTCATCTGATGCCTGGCTCGGGCTCGTCCGGGCCGTCGTTGTACTTCCAATTCAAACTGAGCTGCATGTGCAGTGTCATGGCGATCTCCGGTGCTTGGCCGATGGTCCGGCGAGGCCGCCCGCCGTGTCGCTCGGCAGACAGCGCAACCCGGCGTCAACCGCGGCCTACATCGGCGAGCCCAGGCGCGCCGGCGCGATCAGCGAGATTGAATGGCCAGCGCCGAGGGCAGCGGCGTGATCTCGCCCATGGTCGGCCATCCGGCGCGGCGGGCCTGTTCGCGCACGGCTTCGACCCGCGCCGCAGTCAGGGGGTGCGAGCGCAAGACTTCGATCGGCGGGCCGGCGCCGGTCGAGGCTGCGTCCAGACGATTGAACAGCTCGACGACACCGCGGCCATGGCCATACAGCGCGACCACGGCGGCCAATCCTTCCTCCTCGGCCTGGGCTTCCTGTTCGCGTGAATAGCCCAGCAGGGCCAGGCTGGTGGCCGTGCCGAGCACGCTTTGGGCGACCGCCGCGCCGGCGTCGGCCGACACCAGGCCGAGCAACAGAGACAGTGCGATGC
>JANPNF010000020.1:0-8478 GCA_031427315.1 Burkholderiales bacterium
GGCATCGTCACCGCCGATGGCCGCGAGCGAGCGATCGATGTGCTGGTTTGCGCCACGGGCTTCGATGTGTCGCAGTCGCTGTCGGCCATTTGCATCACCGGCCGGCAAGGCCGCACGCTGGCCGACAGCTGGGCCGATGGCCCCGAGGCGTACCACGGCATCACGGTGTCGGGCTTCCCGAACCTGTTCCTGATGCTGGGCCCGAACACCGCCACCGGCCACACCTCGACGCTGCTCTACATCGAGCCGGAGGTCGACCATGCGATCGCCTGCATGCGCTCGGTGCGCGATGGCGGCCACCGCTGGATCGATGTGCGGCCCGAGGCGCTGCGTGAGCACAACCGCGCCCTGCAGGCGCGGCTGGCCACCTCGGTGTGGAGCCAGTGCCGCAGCTGGTACCGCCTCGACAACGGCCGGGTGTTCGCGCTGTTTCCGGGCTACACCCGCGAGTACGTGAGTGCCGTGCGGCAGCCCGACTTCACCGCCTACGCCTTCGATGCGGCCTGCCCACCCATCCACCTCCCTGAAAGCCCCGCGTGAAGCGCGTTGCACTGATCGGATCCATCGTGTTGTTACTCTTGCTGGCCGCTTTCTGGCTGTGGACTCCCGACAAGAGCCTGCCTTCGCTGGAGGCCCGTTACCTGGCGGCGCCAAGTGACCTGATCGACGTCGATGGCATGCGACTGCACCTGCGCGACAGCGGGCCGAAGGATGCACGGGCGGTGATCATGGTGCACGGCTTCGGCGGCAGCCTGCACAGCTGGGAGCCGTGGGCGCAGGCGCTGTCGGCTGATCACCGCGTGATCCGCTTCGACCTGCCGGGCTGCGGCCTCAGCGCACCCGACCCGAGCGGCAACTACACAGACGCCCGCAGCATGCAGCTGCTGCTCGCGCTGATGGACCAGCGGGGCATTGCGCGCGCCAGCATTGTCGGCCATTCGATCGGCGGACGCATCGCCTGGACGTTTGCAGCGACGCATCCGGAGCGGGTCGACAAGCTGGTGCTGGTCGCTCCCGATGGCTTCGCGAGCCCAGGCTTCGAGTACGGCCGCGCGCCGGAAGTACCGATGACCGCCCTGCTCTTGCGCTACGTGCTGCCGAAGCCGCTGTTGCGCATGAGCCTGGCGCCGGCCTATGCGAACGACGCGTTCCTGAGCGATGCGCTGACGACGCGGTACCACGACCTGATGTTGGCCCCAGGCAGCCGCGACGCGCTGATCGCTCGCATGCGGCAGACCACGCTGGTCGACCCCATCCCGCTGCTGCAGCGCATCCAGGCCTCGACGCTGCTGGTGTGGGGCGAGGCCGACGCGATGATTCCCTTCGCCAATGCGGCCGACTACCGTAAGGCGCTGGCGCACGCCGCACTGTTCTCGCTGCCCGGCGTCGGTCACCTGCCTCAGGAAGAAGCGCCCGAGAAATCGATCGCTGCGGTGCGCGACTTTCTGCGCTGAGCCGATGTCGCCAGCACTCGCCCAGGCCGCCACCAGCCCAAGCCCGCAGAGAAGCAACGTGCATGACGCGCTGGGTCAGCAGCACTGCCGCATCGCAGGCACCATTGCCTCCATGGCAAACACTGAAACTCATCCCCAAGGCAACCCTTGCGCCGAGCGATCGGTGCCGAGGGTCCCCGCAGCTACCGTCGAATTCCCGCCCGACATGGTCGGCGATCTGCGCTCCGATCACGCAGGCGAAAGCGGTGCGGTGTGGATCTACCACGGCGTGCTGGCTGTCGCCCGCGATGCCGGGGTACGCGACTTCGCCCGCCGCCACCGCGCGACCGAGCAGCGTCACCTCGATCTGATCGAGCACCTGCTGCCGGTGCCCCAGCGCAGCCGGCTGCTGGTGCCGTGGCGCGCTGCCGGTTTCCTGACCGGTGCGCTGCCCGCGCTGTTCGGCCCGCGTGCGGTGTACGCGACCATCGCCGCGGTGGAAAGCTTTGTCGACCGGCACTATCAGCACCAGATCGACCGCCTCACCACCCGACCGGAACACGCCGCCTTGCGGTCGCTGCTGCTGGAATGCCAGGCCGACGAATGCGAGCACCGCGACGAGGCCCTGTCGCTCGGCGCGGCGCCAGCCGGCCCTTTGTTGCGGGCCTGGTGCGCGCTGGTCGGGTACGGATCTGCCAGCGCTGTGCACGTCGCGCGACGCTTCTGAGCCGAGCCGGTCGGCAACCGACCTCAAGTCGGCGCGCAACCGGCCGATGACCTTCGGATGAAGTTCTCCATTTGGTGAGCGCGACGTGAACGGGCAGCACGCCAGCGAAATCTCTGCCGCGGATCGCGCACTCGCCGCGCCGACGCCAGAACTCGCCATACCGTTTGCCCCACGGCCCGAGCGTCGCTTGCGCTGGGCGCTGCATGGCTTGTTGCTGCTGACGGCGCTGGCGATGGCGACCGCCGGCCGACTGCATGCCCTGGTGGGTGCAACGCTGGCCATCGCGCTGGCCTTCGGCGTGGTCGAACCGGCGCTTCGTTTCTGGCGCCGTCAGCACGATCGCCTGGCCGGCACTGCAACGCAACTCAAACGGCTGGCGCTCGTGGCCGAGCGCACCCACAACCCGGTCGTCATCACCGACGCCGCACGCCGCGTTGTCTGGGTCAACGACGCGTTCGTGCGGGTGTCGGGCCACACGCTTGCCGAGGCCCTCGGCCGCAAACCGGCGGAGCTGCTGCAGACCTCAGCCACCGACGACGCCACCGTGCAGACACTGCGAACCGCCTTGGACGCCGGTCACGGCGTGCGCATCGAACTGCTCAACCGCAGCAAGGGCGGAGGCGACTACTGGCTGGACATCGACATCCAGCCCCTGCACGACTCCAGCAGCGGGCTGACCGGGTTTATCGCCGTCGGCACAGACATCACCGCAGAGGTGCTGCAGCGGCAACGCATGCGCACGCTGTTCCATACCTTGCCGGCGGGCGTGATTGAGCAGGACGCCTCTGGCGCCATCGTCGATGCGAACCTTGCCGCCGAGCAGTTGCTGGGCCTGACCCGTGATCAGCTACTGGGCTGCGTCTCGCTGGACGGCCACTGGCGCACAGTGCGCGACGACCTGAGCCCGTACCCGAGCGACGACTATCCGATCGCCCGCTCGCTGCGCGACGGCGTCAGCCTGCGCGGCGAGAGCATGGGCCTGCTGACGCCGCACGGCGACCAGCGCTGGCTGCTCATCAACAGCGATCCGCTGCGCAACAGCGTCGGCACGGTGACCGGTTCAGTGGCCTGCTTCGTCGAGGTGACAGAGCGACGTGCCCAGCGCATCTTGCTTCAGCTCGCCCTGAAGGCGGCCGACATCGGCACTTGGCAATGGCGGGTGGACAGCAACGAGCGCGAGTGGAGTGAGGCCAGCTGTGCAATGCTGGGCTACACCGTCGCGGAGTTCGCGCCGCTGCTGCCGATGTGGCGGGATCGCATTCACCCCGAAGACCGACCGAGGCTCACTGCCGCGGTGAATGGCCACTTGATGGACCACAACGTGCCGTACCGCTGTGAAGTTCGGGTGCGCCACCGCGACGGTCATTGGGTCTGGGTGCACATCATGGGCACCGTGGTGGATCTGGACTCGACCGGCAAGATGAGCCGCATGGTCGGTGTGCAGATCGACATCAGCGATCGCAAGCGGCAGGAGCAGCAACTGCAGATCACCGCCACGACCGATTCGCTGACCGGCCTGCCGAACCGCGCCGCGCTGATGGAGAGGCTGCAGCACACCATCGACCACCGCGACGCGGCTGCAGGTCGCCACTTTGCCCTGCTGTTCCTCGACTTCGACCGCTTCAAGCAGATCAACGACAGCCTGGGCCACGCAGCGGGCGACGAGTTGCTGCGGCAGATCGGGCTGCGCTTGCTGGGGGCGCTGCGGCCGATCGAACCGGCAGACATCGGGCGATCCGGCGGACAGCAAACCGTGGCGCGCCTCGGTGGAGACGAGTTCGTTGTGCTGCTGGGCGGCCTGCTCCAGCCCGATGACGCTGGCGCGGTCGCTGCGCGGTTGTTGCAGGCACTGTCTCGTCCCTACGAGGTACTGGGCCATCGCGTGCATTCCAGCGCCAGCATCGGCGTGGTCACGTCTGCACACGCGTTCGACAGCGCCGACAGCTTGCTGCGCGACGCCGACATCGCGATGTATGAGGCCAAGCAGAACGGGCGCGGCCGCTGGGTAATGTTCGAGCCGCGCATGCATGAGCAGGTCAGCCACCGCGCGAGTGTCGAAGCCGAACTGCACGACGCGCTCGAGCGCGACGAGCTGTTCGTCGTCTACCAGCCGGCGCTGGCGCTCGACGACCCGCAAGGTGAGCGCGGCTGCGCGGGCGTTGAGGCGCTGGTGCGCTGGTGCGCTGGCGCCATCCCAAGCGCGGCATCGTGCTGCCGGGTCAGTTCATCTCGGTGGCCGAAGAATCCGGCCTGATCGGCGCACTCGGCCAGTTCGTGCTGCGCAGCGCCTGCCGGCAGTTCATGCGCTGGCGCTTGGCGCTCGGCGATCGCGCTCCGGCAATGCTGACGGTCAACCTGTCGATCGCGCAACTTCGCCAGGGCGGGCTGGTGGGCGAGGTGCGTAGCGCACTGGCTGAGAGCGCGATGCCTGCCGCGGCCTTGCAGCTCGAAGTCACCGAAAGCCTGGTGGCACAAGACCCGCTGGTGCAATCGCGTCTGCGCGATCTGAAAGCCCTCGGCGTGACGCTGGCGCTCGATGATGTCGGCACCGGCTACGCCTCGCTGGCCTGCAACCGCGGCCAGGGCTACCTGTACAGCCGGCCACTGGAGGCCGATGCGTTGTTCGACTGGCTCGCCGCGCGCGCGCCGCTGAGCAATGTGATCCCTCTGCCCGTCAAGCCGCGCCCGATGACGGTCGGCTCCTGACGCACTGCCGCGGTAGCGCGACGAAACGAGGCGCGGCGCTCACTGCATGAACCAGCCGTGGCTGACGACCAGCGACTGGCCGGTCAGCGCGTTCGAGTTGAAGCCAGCAAACAGCAGCGCCACATCGGCCACGTCTTGCACGGTGGTGAACTCACCGTCGACGGTTTCCTTCAGCATCACCTTCTTGATGACGTCGTCCTCGCTGATGCCGAGGGCAGCGGCCTGCTCGGGAATTTGCTTGTCGACCAGCGGCGTGCGCACGAAGCCGGGGCAGATGACATTGGCGCGAATGCCGAACTTGCCGCCTTCCTTGGCGACCGTTTTGCACAGACCGATCAGCCCGTGCTTGGCAGTCACATAAGCCGACTTCAGCACCGAGGCCTCCTTCGAGTGCACCGAGCCCATGTAGATAATGCTGCCGCCCTGACCCGAGGCCTTCATGTGCGGCACGCAGGCCTTGGTGGTCAGGAAGGCGCCGTCGAGGTGAATGGCCAGCATCTTCTTCCAGTCGGCAAACGGAAATTCTTCGACCGGATGAACGATCTGGATGCCGGCGTTGCTGACCAGCACATCGACACCGCCATACGCTGCCACCACCGTCGCGACGGCCGCGTTGACTTGGTCCTCGCTGGTCACGTCCATCGCCACCGCCATCGCGGTGCCACCAGCCTTGGTGATCTCATCGGCAGTGGCCTGTGCTGCCGCCAGGTTCATGTCGGCGATGGCGACCTTGCCGCCCTCTTTGGCATACACGATGGCGATTTCTTTGCCGATGCCGCTGGCGGCGCCGGTGACGATGCAGACTTTGTCCTGGAGTTTCATGAAAAGGGGTCCCGGTTATGACTGAAAAGGGCGGTCGCTGTTGAGGTCGAACACATGCACGCCGTGGGCACTCGGCTCACGCTGCAGCCAGCGCGGGTCGTGCAAGGTGCGCGCCATGTCGGCACGGCCGGCATCCCAGTGCTCTTGCATCGACAGGCGAGAGAACTCGTAGTCTTTCGACTGGCTTTCGTAGTGCTTGCTGCGGTAGATCAGGTGCACCACATCGACCGCACTCTCGCAGCGCACGCGTGACAGCGCGCGCACATCGGGGTCATCGCGCAGCGCGGGCGGCAGCTTCGCGATGAGCCGTTGCGCGGCCTGTGCGATCACCTGGCGGTCCAGCTCGTTGGAGGTGGTGAGCCGAGTGCGGCTGGAAAAGCGGATGTCCTTCTCGCGCTCGATCACCTCGCCGAGGTTGTTGGGCAGCGCACCGCGCGCGGCGAACAGATCGACCTGGAACACCACACGGCGAAGTGTGCTGGGCTGGTCGAGCACGTAGTGCAAGGGCGTGTTCGATACGAGGCCACCGTCCCAGTAGTGCTCGCCGTCGATCTCGACCGGTGCGAAGCCCGGCGGCAGCGCGCCGCTGGCCATGATGTGGCGCGCATCGAGGGTCTGCTTGGCCGAATCGAAGTACTCGAAGTTTCCGGTGCGCACGTTGACCGCACCGACCGACAGCCGCACCGCGCCCGCGTTAATTCGATCGAAATCGACCAGCCGCTCCAGCGTGGCCGCCAGCGGCGAGGTGTCGTAGTAGCTGATCGCTTCAAGGGTGCCCGCGGGTTGGAACGGTGCCGGCGGAAAGCGCGGCTTGAAAAAGCCCGGCACGCCGAACAGCATCACCTGCGAGGCGTGGGATTCGTTCAAGGCCTCGCGGGCAGTCGCCGTGGTGCTGGCCCCGATCAACGGTGTCGGCAGCGCCGAGCTGACCAATTCCCAGAACTCGCGCAAGCGGCTCACCCGGTGCGCGGCCGCGTTGCCAGCGATCAACGCAGCATTGATTGCGCCGATCGAGATGCCGGCAACCCAGGTCGGCTCGCGGTACACCTTGGCAAGCGACTCGAACACGCCCGCCTGGTAAGCCCCCAGCGCACCGCCGCCTTGCAGCACGAGGATCGCCTCTTCGTTCGCCCGTGGGTTCATCTCAACCCGCGCCTTCGCGACGGGGCCCGCAGTGCGGAAGCGGGCGGCGGGGACGGGGGTCTTGTTCATGCGCCACATTTTGAGCCGTGTCGACGACCGACCGTTGCGAAGACCTCGACGCACCCGGACGCGCAGCGCCGGCCTGCTCCGCTTCAACGGTCAGAAATTCCTGACGACCTGCTTTTTCAGCGCTTCGAGCTTCAGCGCATTGGCACGCGCTTTCTCCGGCGAAACGTCGTGGTCGAAGGTGACGCACGACAGGGCATTGAGCCGGCTGAGAATGGTCAGGCTCACTGTTTGCGAACCTTGCTCCCAGACGTAGCGCTGGCCGTCGTACTGGGGCGTGCCGTACAAAGCGAACGTCGCCGACTTGACCGCCTCGACCGGCTTGACGAATTCGAGCCGGATCTGGTTCAGCGATTCATGCCGCGGCCCCACGAATTCCAGCGTGGCCTTGCGGGCCACGAGTTCGCCCAACTTCCGGCTGGAGGCCGGGATATCGCAATAGAGGGCATCCTTGTCCTCCGAGGTTGACTCCCCGTTCCGGCAGTTCTCGACGCCGCCCTGATCCGCCTGCGCCCTGGACATGCCGGCGTAGTAGCCATTGAAGTTCAGCGACGCTGCATCGCTGCTCAGCGGTGAGGCGATCAACAGCAAGGCTGCCGGCGAACTCAGCAGGGTATTCAACGATCCGCGCACATGTTTCCTTTGATCAATGGCTCCGCAACCCTTAGGCTACGCCACTCCACCTGCGACTCAGCGGATTCGACCGGAGACGACATGAACATCTTGCTCGCTGCCGATGGCAGTCCTTACACCAAGCGCATGCTGGCCTACGTGGCGGCCCACGAAGACTGGTTGGGCGCGCACCACCGCTATGTGGTCGTGACGGCGGTGCCGGGCATTCCGCCGCGGGCGGCAGCGGCGCTGGGTCGAGACATCGTGAAGGGCTACTACGACGACGAGGCAGAAAAAGTTTTCAAGTCCATCCGCACCTTCTTTAAGGGGCGCGGCATTTCTGCCGAGTTTGTCTCGAAGGTGGGCCCTGCCGCGGAGGTCATCGCCAAGCAGGCAAATGGCGGTTCATATGACTTGCTGATCATGGGCTCACACGGGAGTGGCAGTGTGGTGAATGCCGTCATGGGCTCGGTCGCTACGAAGGTGATCGCGAGCTGCAAGACGCCGGTTTTTGCTGGTGCGCTGAACTCTGCGGCACAGCGCGCTGGGCTGGCGTGGCGCGGGCTGTGCCCCTGCCGGATGGCTCCGGGCATCAGCTGCCGCGCAGTTCGGTGAGCGCGGAATCGCAGAGGCGCATGTGCCGGTCGCTCAAGGAGCCGGCCGTGCCGGCATCGGCAATGCTCTCCAGCACGAGCGTGGCGATGTCGACACGGCCCCGGGACCGCACGAGCGCCTGCTTCAGGTGCTCGATCACTTTGTCCTTGGCATCGAGCTCGCGAACCAGCGGGTCCCAGTGCGGCACCCGATAGTGGTCCATCAGGGTATCGACGACGCCTTCGTTGCGGGCCAGGAAGTCAAAGTTGAAATCCTTCGCGCCGAAATCCTTCAAGCCTTTGATACCGGTCAGCTCCCGGTCGGAAATCCGCTTGAATCCCATGCTCCAGTCGGAGTACTGGCGCCGCTCGACGG
>JANPNF010000021.1:0-4187 GCA_031427315.1 Burkholderiales bacterium
GCCGCTGCCGCCCCGAGGAACGGTCCAGGCGCTGGCGAGACAGGGCAATGCGGCGGTCGACGCGTTGACGCCTGGGCATTCCGGGCCCGATCTCGTCGCAGCTGGGCACTGCGGGCTGGCCTTGCGCCGGTCTCGCATTTCGGCTCTTGCGATGGGCTATTAGACCTCCTATGCTCGGCTGTGTGCCATGGCTGGCTAGCGACGCGCTCATCAACTAACTCGAAGTCGGAGCCCAGGATGCCGAACCGACCACGGGTGAATTTCGGCCGCCGAAGACTGCTGCTGCACGGCGTGGCCGCCGCAGCCGCGTTTAGCATCCCGGACGTGTGGGCTCAAGCTACGCCCAGCCCCGAGGTGACGTCTCGCATCTCGGGCGCTCTCGGCGCCGTTCTGTCGATCGACAACCACACCCACCTGCTGACCACGGCCCCGCCCTACAGCCGGCGCGCCGATGCCAGCAGCCCATTGCTTTTGCGCAGCACGCGGCCCGAGGTTGTGGAAGTGCTGCGCAGCCGCTTCGGCATCGCCTGGGATCCGAGCCACGGCGAGCGCCTGGACGCCGAAGGGCGCGCATCGCGCCAGCGCCTGATCGAACGCGCTGGTGGCCCCGCCGGCTACTGGGCCGAACATCTGGCGCTGTCGAGCAACGAAGTTGCCCTGGTGAACCAGTACACCCCCGAAGGCACCGACGGCCGCCAGCTGCGCTGGGTCGGCACCATCTCGACACTGCTGGCGCCTTTGCCCGGCTCTGGTCTGGCGGTCGGCCGCCCGCATGTGGGCTGGTACCTCGAAACCTCTCAGAGCCAGCTGCGCGCCTTCTGGGCGGCTGAGGGGCAAGGCACCGTCAACGGTCCGCCCGCATCGCTGACGGCGTACCTGGCCTTTTGCGACCGTCGCCTGGTACAGATGCAGCAACAAGGCGCGGTGGCGGTAAAGCTCTACGACGCTTACTACCGCAGCCTGCGCATCGCCGACGTGTCTTTCGCTGCGGCCGATGCGCTATACACACGCGGCCTGCTGAGCCCACTGGCGCGCGACGATTACCTTGCACTTCAGGACCACCTGTTGCGGCACCTGCTGCTGCGCTGCGGCGAGATGAAGCTGCCGGTGCACATCCACAGCAGCCACGGTGCAGGGCCGTTTCTGCGTCTGCAGGATGCTGACGTCCGCAATCTCGAAGACGTGCTCACCGACGCCCGCTACGGCCGCACGCAATTCGTGCTGATCCATGGCGGGGCGCCAGAGCACGAGGCGGCCGCCTACCTGGCTGGCAACAAGCGCCATGTCTGGGTCGACCTCTCAGCGATGCCTTTTCTGTATGCGCCGTCCGAGATGGCGCGTGCAATCCGCGTGTACCTGCTGTTCGCGCCGGAGCGCACCCTCTTCGGCACCGATTCGATGGCCGCACCGATGGTCCCGGTCGGCCCCGAGACCGCGCACCTGATGCTTTGCAAGGTGCTGCGGCGCGCCCTCTACCTGGCATTGGCCGGCCTGGTGGACGACGGCGTTTTCGGCGAGGCCCAGGCGATTGAGGTCGGCCGCGGCGTGTTGCGCGAAAACGCGCTCCGCCTGTATGGCTGGACCTAACGCGAGCGACACCGCGAGCATCGCCACAGGCCCGACCGCGTACGACAACGCGTCAACACACCCTCCGACGGCCTCGCCCCAGTAGTGCGGCGCGAACCGAGGGTTCGGGGGGTGATTGACAATGTCAGCTTTGCTGCCGGCGCTTTGACGGCTTTACTGGCAGCAGAGGGTCGGCAACGCCAGTTCGGCCAATCGAACTGCTGACGCACAGCCTGCCTCGGATGCCCGCGAGCGCGGCAAGACCCCGAGCGACAGCTTAGGAGAAAGTGCATCTTTGAGCCGCCTTCGGCCTACGGCGGCTGTACTCTGAAAACGGTCATTGGCATGGCGATTTCCTGATCGACCGTGTGACTGGAAGTGGCCGAAAAGAGCCAGCGCATCCCCTGCTCGCCAGCGGTCGCTCATTGAACCGTCTGGCGGCCAGCTACGTGGCTCTGATCGACGCACGACGGCTCGATTACCACCACGCTCTCGAAGCCGAACACGCCGACCTCGTGCGCGCCGAAGATGAAAACACGGGGCTCAAGGAAGCGCCGTCCGGCGAGTCTTCTCCGACGACGAACTCGATGAGGCGCTCGGCGTCAGGCCTGTTCGGTGAGCATTCCAGTCAACGCCAAGCTCAGCTGCGGACCCAAAGCTGCGGATCAGACGGACCCAGCCCGTGTCGGCCTCGTCTGTCGACGTTCGGGCTGCCTCGCTCGTGGGCAGCGCCCCGTTGTCGGCACTATCCAGGTGATGCACTTGCAAGGCGAAAAGCGTTGGAAAATAAAAGGGTTGCGCGCATTTCCCTATGCGACCAACGTCTTCATTTCGCCGCTGAGGTGCGCAGAAAGATCATCGAGGTCTTCTGATCCCTGTACGCGGGGATGCTATGTCCGGTGATCGAGACGGCTCCTGTTTTCGGATTTCGGCGGCGAGTTCACGGGATGCAATCTCGCTGATCTCCCGCAACGCACGCGTGATCTGGTCGATGAGCATGCCGTCGGCCCCGTGCTCTTCGAAGCAATTTTTCCACTGCCGAACCTCGCCCCACACACGACGCATGATGCTCACCGCCAGCGGGCGCTCCGGCACCAGAGCAGCGTGGTGGGTCAAGGCGTTGTCCAAGGTGGCGAGCTTGCCCATCGCTCCAACGCCCAGGTGCAGCCGGCGCTCGCTGGCGATCATCGGTCGCGGAACGACGTCGTACAGCGGGCTGAGCACCCAAGCTCCCAGCCGTGGGTCCCGCACGAAGCCGTGGTTGCGCAGGTGGTCGTCGTCGTTGGTGACGAAGATATTGAAAACCATGCGCGCAAACATCTCTTCGCTGTTGGCTCGCACACAGGTTGGATGCACGACCTTGCGGATGGCTCGACCGAGGTCCGCATACGCCTTGTCGGGCGACTCGAATTCGCCACAAGCGACCAGCGTGAGGCCACTGACGAACGGCAGACGCCCTTCGGCGCGGCCATCGGCGGGTCGGGTGTCGTGCAGTGCGCCCTCTGGCAGCGGCTGGCCAGCGTGGGCCCAGTAGCGGTCAAACCGCCGGATGAGCATGACGGGTCGGCCGCCCAGGTCCAAGTAGCGCACCTCGGGGACGTCCAGGCCGCAGCGGCGCGCCAACTCCAAGGTGCACGTCTCGACCCGCGCCACGTCAAACGTGTCCCCCTTGGCCGGAAATTTGGCAAGCCAAAGGGACCCGTCGTCGTCGCGAACAGAGGCCTTCGGCCGCGCGCCGCCGGCAGAGGGCGCAGCACCCAGGAAGTTCTCGAGGTTCGCCGGCACGGGAGCGCCGTTCTCGACGGCTTCCGCTGCCTGCAGCACGTACTGCAGCGAGTGCATGTCGCTCGCGGATGCTGAACCGGGGCTCGTCTGCTGCTCACGCACGTCCAGCGCGCCCACGCGGTCGCCCCCGGCGTGCAGCAGGTACTGCACCTCCAGAAGGCTGTTTGCCGGCGCCTTCAGGCGCGCCTCGATGACGCGGCGCCCCCATGCGTCGGGTGCAGCGTCGCGGATGCCACCGAACTCACCCAGCCCGTTGACCGGAAAGAGCACCTGGCCCTTGATGCTCTGGCGGTCGCCAAACGCCAGGCTTACCGGGTCGAGCTCAAAGGACTCTTTGCGCCCGAGGTAGCCGGTGCCGTAGGCGAACTCGCTGGCGAGCTCGCGGTTCTGCAGGTTTGCGCCGTCCGTCTCGGTCAACCCCAGAATGCCCGACGGGACGAACCGATGCCCGTCGCTTTGCGCGACGTGGCTGAAGACATAGACCTCTGACTTCTTGCGTGCCATCAGAAGTCCAGACGCTGCAGCTCGGTCTTGCTGGGCGCACGAACGCGCTGGGTGGTCTCACGAGCCGCCAGCGCTTGAAGCGACGGGTCGTTCTCCTTCAAAAGCGACAGGAGGCTCACGCCAGGCGCAATCGCTTCCAGGTACCGCAGGATTTGAGCTTGCGTACGGCCGAGATCACCCTTCTCCAGCAACACAGCTGTGGAGCGGGAGATGCCTGCACGCGTGGCAGCGTCGGCCTGCCGAATCCGTCGCGCGGCGCGAAGCCGGGCAAGCTTCTCGCCGAGCTGGCGCGCTTCTTCCAGCCGCTCAGGGCTCATCAGGGGTTGTTCGTT